>NZ_JBEPBI010000019.1:0-72187 GCF_040299045.1 Streptomyces sp. NPDC001027 | reverse complement strand
GAACACCCCCGCGTCGGCGGGGAGGACAAGAGTTCGGGCCTGCGGGTGGCGTGCATCGCCGGAACACCCCCGCGTCGGCGGGGAGGACCCGACGGGCCGCCCGGTGGTCGGGTCGTGCGCCGGAACACCCCCGCGTCGGCGGGGAGGACCCGTCCATCGACAGCGGCGACTGGTGCCGCTCCGGAACACCCCCGCGTCGGCGGGGAGGACCGCGCCGCGGCGGCGAGGTGCGCTGCCGATACCGGAACACCCCCGCGTCGGCGGGGAGGACACGCCGTGCCGGTTGCGGCCGAACCGGCTGAACGGAACACCCCCGCGTCGGCGGGGAGGACGCGTCGGTCGGCGCGAGATACACGCCGTCCGCCGGAACACCCCCGCGTCGGCGGGGAGGACGCCCGCGGCCAGACGGCCGGGTCGTCGGGCGCCGGAACACCCCCGCGTCGGCGGGGAGGACGGAAGCCGGGCGATCTCCGTCACGAACAGCGGCGGAACACCCCCGCGTCGGCGGGGAGGACCGGGGTCAGCTCCACAGGGTCGGCCGAGACGACGGAACACCCCCGCGTCGGCGGGGAGGACTACAGCCCCACGATCGGCCCGGGCAACCTGGTCGGAACACCCCCGCGTCGGCGGGGAGGACCAGTCCTCCGGCGCACTGTAGGTGCCCTGCGGCGGAACACCCCCGCGTCGGCGGGGAGGACGTAGTCACCGGCTGTGAAGGTCCTGTGTGCTACGGAACACCCCCGCGTCGGCGGGGAGGACCCGTCCTTCGCCGAAACGAAGGCTGCGACGGTCGGAACACCCCCGCGTCGGCGGGGAGGACTGGACGTCGACCTTCGCAGCCGCCTGCTCGATCGGAACACCCCCGCGTCGGCGGGGAGGACCACGGCCAACGACATCAAGGCGGCCGGCGCAGCCGGAACACCCCCGCGTCGGCGGGGAGGACGTCGCCCTGTCCTCGTTCACGCAGGCCGTCGTCGGAACACCCCCGCGTCGGCGGGGAGGACGACGACGCGGCCCGAACCTGCTCTACGCAGGTGAGGAACACCCCCGCGTCGGCGGGGAGGACACGATCAGCGCCGTCTGCCGGGACATGCACGGCGGAACACCCCCGCGTCGGCGGGGAGGACGGTACTCCGGTGATGCGCGTCGATCCGGAACACGGAACACCCCCGCGTCGGCGGGGAGGACTCAGGCGTTCGCGCCCTCCAGCCTCGCCAGTACGGAACACCCCCGCGTCGGCGGGGAGGACCGCGTGCTCCTGGTGCTCGTACAGCCGGGCGTCGGAACACCCCCGCGTCGGCGGGGAGGACACGTACGCATACAGCCAAGCGCACCACATGTTCGGAACACCCCCGCGTCGGCGGGGAGGACCCGCGTGCAGCCGGTACCGCGTCCATGATCGTCGGAACACCCCCGCGTCGGCGGGGAGGACGTGAGGGAGCCGGACGCCGCCGCGGTCAGCAGCGGAACACCCCCGCGTCGGCGGGGAGGACGAGTGCGCCCCGGTGGCGTCCGCCGTGTCCGCCGGAACACCCCCGCGTCGGCGGGGAGGACTCCGGTGTCCGTGGTGATGGTCGGCATCAGGTCGGAACACCCCCGCGTCGGCGGGGAGGACGTGCCTGACGCGATCGATCGCATCGTCGACGCCGGAACACCCCCGCGTCGGCGGGGAGGACCACCACAAGGTCACCATGCCCCCGGCGGACGTCGGAACACCCCCGCGTCGGCGGGGAGGACGAAATCGTGCACAGGGATGCCCTGGGTGCCCTCGGAACACCCCCGCGTCGGCGGGGAGGACCACCCGCTGTAGGTCTTGGCCTTCGCGCACAACGGAACACCCCCGCGTCGGCGGGGAGGACGCCGAGAGGTTGTCGCCGTGCTTGACGATGTACGGAACACCCCCGCGTCGGCGGGGAGGACATGGCCGAAGCGGTCTCTTCGGGCATCGTGATCGGAACACCCCCGCGTCGGCGGGGAGGACGCGACCGGCCGCACCGGGCACTCCTGGCACTTCTGGAACACCCCCGCGTCGGCGGGGAGGACACCCCCGCCTGGACCCGCTGGGGCGCAGTTGACGGAACACCCCCGCGTCGGCGGGGAGGACTGGCAGAGTCTCCCTCGTGAGCAAGGAATCGCCGGAACACCCCCGCGTCGGCGGGGAGGACTCGGCCTTCACGTAGGTGATGGTGACGGGATGCGGAACACCCCCGCGTCGGCGGGGAGGACCGCGACCCGGAAGGTGGGCATGCTCCAGGCGGTCTGGAACACCCCCGCGTCGGCGGGGAGGACTGGGGGCCGGAGCCTCGAGCTGTGGCTGATCGACGGAACACCCCCGCGTCGGCGGGGAGGACCTCATCCCGCCGAGCGGCTCCTTCAAGTTCATCGGAACACCCCCGCGTCGGCGGGGAGGACGCCGCCGCGCCCGCCGTGCTGATCGGTGCCGGCGGAACACCCCCGCGTCGGCGGGGAGGACGGCCAACTCGCCATCAACGGCAGCACCGCCACCGGAACACCCCCGCGTCGGCGGGGAGGACAGCAGCCCGCCGCCGAGGATCTGCGGGGCGTGCGGAACACCCCCGCGTCGGCGGGGAGGACTCCGGTGGTGGCGCAGGCGAGGTAGAACTCCGCGGAACACCCCCGCGTCGGCGGGGAGGACGAGCACGTCTGCAAGCCGGGCGCCGCGAAGTACGGAACACCCCCGCGTCGGCGGGGAGGACGCCCGGCTACCGCACGAGATCCGCCAGCTCCACGGAACACCCCCGCGTCGGCGGGGAGGACCCGACGTGCTGCGCCTTGCCGGTGACGGCCATCGGAACACCCCCGCGTCGGCGGGGAGGACGTGAGGGAGCCGGACGCCGCCGCCGTCTGCAGCGGAACACCCCCGCGTCGGCGGGGAGGACGCGAACAGCTTGGCCGCGGTCGTGTTGTACTTCGGAACACCCCCGCGTCGGCGGGGAGGACCTGCTGCCCTTGCCCGTGTAGGCCTTGGCCGCCGGAACACCCCCGCGTCGGCGGGGAGGACGGCAGACGCCCCCTTCGCCTGAACAGGTGGGCCGGAACACCCCCGCGTCGGCGGGGAGGACCGGTCGCCCTGCCGCAGGGCGAGGACGGCTCGCGGAACACCCCCGCGTCGGCGGGGAGGACGCGCACAGCCCACGGATTCGCCCTGGCCCCGGCGGAACACCCCCGCGTCGGCGGGGAGGACGACGCGTAGCCGGGCAGCTTGACGCCGTTCGCCGGAACACCCCCGCGTCGGCGGGGAGGACGCCACGTCGTCGGCGTCGATGCCGTCCGTCGTCGGAACACCCCCGCGTCGGCGGGGAGGACTCTTCCTGACCTGCGGTTTAGTGGCGGCTTTGCCTTTGTTTTGCCAGGGTGGTGGGTCCGAGATGTCGTGGAGGCGGGATCACATTGTGACCTTAGTCGGTCGACAGGGCCTGGGTGGTGTCAGTGGCGTGTGTTTGGATCCGTGGTTCACCGGGACAGTGAGCTGGTGGAGCAGGAAAGGGGTTCTGTCATGTCGTCTATGGGGGGAGAGGAGCCGGATGAGTCGGTGTGGGGGAAGTCCCGTGGTCTTGATCCAGAGCTTGCTCCGTACCCGCTAGTCAGGCATCTGCTCGACGCCGCTGCTATGGCGCTGCACCTGTGGGATGTGTACCTGTCGGCCCCGCAACGGCGTTGTATCGCGCAGGGTTTGGGCTTCACTGAGGAGCCGGGCAGGGCCCGGGCGGTGGTGGGGCTGTGCGCCGGGCTGCACGACATCGGAAAGCTGTCGGGGTTTCAGTTCTGCTCCCGGCACGGCAGCGAGGGACTTGCCGCATCCCTGAGCGGGGACCGCGAGTGGATGGGCTCGGAGCGGCTGGGGCACGACGCGGCCGGAATGAGGGCGGCCGCGGACGTGCTGGCGGTTCTTGGGTTCGACGCCGATGGGGAGACGGCGGCGGCGGAGCGGGTCGCGGAGATCGTCGGGGGTCATCACGGCCGCTTCTACCGTAACGAGGGCGGGGGCGGTTCGCCGTTTCTGGGCGGACCGGCCTGGGCGCGTCAGCGGGCGGCGCACGCGTCGGCGGTGCACGGGCTGCTGGGTTCCCCCGAGGCTCCGGAGTCGTTCAAGCCGGCTGCCGGGGTGCTGGTGACGGGGGTGGTCATTCTTGCGGACTGGTTGGTAAGCCAGGCTGATTATCTGCGGCCAAGGCAGAGGAGTCTGGAGGTGTCGCTGGCGGCGCACTTCGCGCGTTCGTGTGCGGATGCCGCCGGCCTGGTGGCCGATGCCGGGTTGGTGCCGGTGTGGTTGCGGCGCAGGGATTTCGCTGAGGCGTACGGGATCGACGGGCGGCCCAATGCGTTGCAGCGTTCGGTCATTGAGGAGTTGCCGGCGGCGGTGGGAGCCGGGGGTGGAGGCGGAATTCTGCTGGTGACGGCTGCTCCGGGGGACGGCAAGAGCGAGGCTGCTCTGGAGGCGGAGCGGGTGCTGTCGGGTGTGTCCGGCACGGACGGGTTCGCGTTCTTGCTGCCGACGATGGCGACCAGCGACCAGATGTACGGGCGGATCGCGCAAGCTCTTGCACGGCAGTCCGGCCAGGGGGCGGGCCTGACTCTGGTGCACAGCATGGCCTGGCTGAACACGGCGTACTCGGACGAGTCGTTGGAGGCGGGCCAGCAGGTGATGACCTGTGACGGGGACGAGGTCGCGGTAGGGCGGCAACGGGCGCAGGCCGATATCCGTCCGAGGCAGTGGCTGCGCGGTTCCAAGCGTCCGCTGTTGGCACAGTTCGCGGTGGGCACGGTGGATCAGGCGCTGATGTCGGTGTTGCCGGTGCGTCATAACGCTCTGCGGCTGCTGGCGCTGTCGGGCAAGACGTTCATCGTTGACGAGGCGCACGCCTACGACGCCTATATGCAGGTGCTGCTGGGTCGGTTGCTGAACTGGCTCGGCGCCTTCGGGGTTCCCGTCGTTCTGCTGTCGGCCACGTTGCCGGCTTCGGTCAGCGACGGGCTGATCAAGGAGTATCTGCAGGGCGCAGGACACAAGCGCAAAGAGTTGGGCGAGCGGACTTTCCCGGCCCCCTATCCGGGCTGGCTGTATGTGGACGGCGCCAGCGCCCGCGCGACGCAGATCTCGGAGCTGCGGCGGCGGGAGCAGGCCGTCGAGCGGCGCATGGAGCTGCATGTCGCGGTGGAGCCGGTCGTCCGGGGCTCGGGCGTGGCCCGTGACCGCCTGGCGGTGATCGAGCGTCTGCTAGAGCCGGTGGCCGCAGGCCCCGAGGGCGGCACCGCCTTGGTGGTGTGCAACACGGTCGGGGACGCGCAGGAGACGTACCTCAGACTCCGCGCCCGTTTCGACGACCGCTCTCACGCCGACGCAGGGATGGTGCAGTTGCTGCACGCCCGCTTCCCCGGCGACGTGCGCGAGGCGCGGACGGGCGAGGTCACACAGGGGATGGGCCGCATGGGACCGCGGCCAGCGCGCCGCATCGTGGTGGCCACGCAGGTCGTGGAGCAGTCCCTCGATCTGGACGCCGACGTCGTCATCAGCGACCTCGCCCCGCTGGCCTTGCTGCTGCAGCGGGCCGGCCGGTGCTGGCGCCACGAGAACTGGTGGTCCCGCAATGGCTACCCTGGTGGCCGCGGCCGCCCGGGCTGGGCGCGACAGCCGCGTCTTGTCGTGCTGGACCCGCTGTCCGACGGCGGGGCAGTGCCCCGGCAGTGGGGTGAGGTGTACTCCGAGTTCCTGCTCGACAAGACTTCCGAGAAGCTGAGCGAAATCACCGACGATGCCGTCTCGATTCCCGAAGACGTGCAGAAACTGGTCGAGTCGGTGCACGGAACCAAGGCGGAATCCTTCGACTGGGACACGGGCGACAGCGGGCGCAGGGCGGCCTGGACCGCGCATCAGGGCAAGCAGCTGGCACAACGGGGGCAGGCCGGCCTGGTAGCTGTCTGCCGGGTGCGGAGCGTGGGGGGCCTGCACGCGCTGCACAGCCTGCCGGGCGAGGAGGACGAGTGGGAGACCGCTACCCGGCTGGGAGCCAAATCGGTGCGACTGCTGTGCGCATACGTACACCCCGACAGGCGAACGACGCTCGACCTCGCCGGCGGTGAACCGATCCCGGACCTGGGGGCGAGGCAGAAGGTGCCCGCGTCGGCGGTGCGGGCGGTGATGCGGCGCACCATCCCGGTGAGCTCCGACTGGTTTCGCGCAGAGGACCCGCAGGCGCTCGCTCCTCCAGCGTCCTGGGCGGAGCATCCGATGCTGGGCGACGTCCGTGTGCTGTACCAGCCCGTCGTCGATGGAGCGGCCCGTGCAGTGGCCGTCGGTGGCAAGACACTGCGCCTGGACGAGGACCTCGGGCTTGTACGGCAGTAACCGTGGCACCGGACTCTGCCCGGTGCCCCCACATCGGCGGGGAAGGATCTGCGGGGCAGAGCCACCCGTGCCCATCCACGGAAACACCCCCACGGAAGCGGGGAGGCAGGCATTCAGCTGCGGCAAGGAGCAGTGCCGCACGCCGCACGCTCCAACCGTAGCCGGATCGGGGCGCAGCACGATCAGCCCAGCTCAGCTCAGCCGTACTGGGCGAGGTTGGCTGATGCACCGTCACCCTGACAGCGACGACGCGAAGATACCGCTCCGTTACTACCACACGCGAGCCCTAAACCCCTCCTGAAACCACCCCTGGCCTTCCACCTTCCTCATTCTTCTGCGTCACGGTCCCGATACTGCTCCACTGGTCCAAGTCCCGGTCGTTTTAGGGGCCATTGTCAGTGGCCGGTGCTTCAATGTCGGGCACGACGCCGGGGATTGGCCTGCGGGCTGGTTGCCATGCCGCGGTGTTGCGTTGGACTGCGTTCATACGAAGGAGTGAGGACGTGAGTGGGGGGTTCGATCTGCGGGACGAGCCGTGGATTCCGGTGCGGTTGCTGACAGGTGAATCGGTGCGGCTGAGTCTGCGGGATCTGTTTCAGCGCGCGCATGAGATCGCGGATGTGGAGCTGCCGGTGCCGCCGGCTGCGGCGGGCCTGCTGCGGATTCTGGCCGCGATGACCGCACGGATCAGCCAGGACGCAGGAGTGCGTCTTGACGATGCGGGCGTCGCGGAGGACATCGAGGACTGGCACGCGTTGCGCCGCCGGATCCTCAAGCGCGGCCGGTTCGATCCGCAGGCGGTGGACGCCTACTTCGACCGCGAGGTGCCGACGGGCCGTTTCGACCTGTTCGACGGAGAGCGGCCGTTCCTGCAGGATCCGCGACTGGCCGCCGAGTGCCTGGACGCGAACGGCGAGCCGAATCCTTCCGGAGTGAACAAGCTGGTGCTGGGACGCCCGACGGGCGTCAACGGGGCGGTGCTGTTCGGGCATTTCACGGACGTGTCGCCGGTCGCGGCGCCGGCCCATGAGGCGGTGTGGCACCTGATCGCGCAGCTGTACTTCGGCCCCTCCGGCCAGTGCACGCCGCGGCGGATCACTGCGGTGCGCATGGGCAGCGGGGACGCGGCGCCGTTGCGGAAGTCGGTGTCGTACTTCGCCTGGGCGCCGCAACTGTTCACCACGTTGGTGCTGGCAGTGCCCGGCCCGAATGTCGAAGCGGACTGGGAAACGGCAGATGCCTGCCCCTGGGAGTCGGAGCTGAACGCCCCGCTGGAGCCTGTGGCTGCCATCACGTGGCCGGGCCGGCTGCTGACGGGCCGGTTTCGCCATGCAGCACTGCTGGTGCCCTCGCCCGACGGCCGGTCGGTGACCGACGCCTACCTCACCTGGTCGACGCACGAGCCCGCCCCTGAGGCGCGTGATCCGTACCAGATCCTCGACCGCCGCAAGGACGGCATGCTCCAGCCGCGGGAAGCCGACGGCGCGCGGGCCCTGTGGCGGGACCTGGACTCCCTGCTGCTGAAGGACAGCGCGCAAGGCGCGCAGCGGCCGCCGTGCCTTGAGGATCTGCCCAAGCAGCTGCTGCCCTCGCTGCGGGTGCGCGCTTACGGATTCGAGCAGGACGGTCAGCAAAAGGACAGCGTCTGGTTCCAGGCGACGACCCCGCCCGTGCTGCAGTGGCAGGAAGAGACGGACGCCGCCATGGCGCATCACGTCAGCCGCTGTCACCGCGTGGCCGAGGACACCGCGTCCCGCCTCGAGTTCGCCGCGAAGGTCGCCTGGCGGCTCGCCACCGACGCACAAGCCGACCCCTCTCCCACCGCGAGAGTCCGAATCGATCAGCGCAAGCCCGGCCCCTGGGCATCGGCAGCGCTGGCCGGCTACTGGCCGGCCGCCGAACGGGAGTTCTGGCGTCTCGCCGCACCGGTGCAGACCGCGGCCGTCATCGAACGGCCGTTCGTCGAGGCAGCGCTGGCCGCGCTGGACGAGGCGATCGGCCAGGCGAACCGGGCCGACATCCGGGTGGCGCGCGCCCGCAGCCGCGCCCGCGCCCTTCTGCTCGCCTTGCTGCCCGCTACGCACACGGCCTGACCTGGCTGGCCCGGCAGGGCCGTGACGGCGTCTTCTGACCCTTTCCCCCTCTACCAGGGATGTGCCATGACCCTCTCCGATCCGGCGCCCGCGACGACGAATAAGCCCCCACGAGGCTCCGACCGTTTCGTGGCCTACGTGTTCGACCTGTGCGAGTCCAAACAAACGAGGGCCGAACTGCGCCGGGGACTCGCTCTGCCCGTCGAGCGGTGCAACTACCTGCACCGCTACCTCGTGCCGTGGACGGCCGAAGCCCACCCCGATGCCAAGCGGGCCCACTACGCGGTGGCCGCGCTGATCGCCGCCCGCCCGCGCACGGCCCGCGACCTGCCGGCCCCGGTTGCGGCAGACGACGAGAGGCCCGTCGCCCGGCGGGCACGCGCCAACCTCGGAGCCACGCTCGGCCGGGCCGTCACCCAAGGCGTCCTGAAGCCGGCGACCGCCGAGAGCACCCTGCATCTGATGTCGCGGCAGTCCGCCGACGCCGTCCACCCGGGCCTGCCCGCCCTGACCCGGCAGCTCCTCACCGGCGGCATCCCCGTGGACTGGGCGGTCCTCCTGGAGGACATGGCTTGGTGGAACCGCGACCGCGACCGCATCGCCACCGCCTGGCTCGAAAGCTACTTCCGTATCACCAACGCCCCAACCGCGCCCGATGACCTGGGCGCCGACACCCCTGACGTGACCGAGGAGAACCAGCGATGACCCTCTACCTGGACCTGAGCGCCCTGCAGTCCGTGCCGGCCGCGAACCTCAATCGGGACGATCTCGGCTCTCCCAAACAGGTCCGATACGGCAACGCCCCCCGCATCCGGGTCTCCAGCCAGTCCTGGAAACGCGTCATCCGCCACGGAGTCGAGCAGGATCTGGGCGAGAAAGCCGCCCGAACCCGCATGGTGCCCGTCAAGGTCAAGCAGGCCCTGGAAAAGACCGGATGGCCGGCCGACCTGGCGGAGTTCGCCGGATCACAGGTCGCCGCCAGCGCCGGGAAGAAGGGCATCGGCACAGAGAAGGAAGGACACACCTCAGTCCTGCTGTTCCTGCCCGAGGCAGCCATCGACGAGCTGGCCGCAGTGTGCACCGAGCACCGCGAAGCGCTGGAGAAGGGCAAAGACAGCAAGAAGCCCGGACAACTGCTGCCCCCCGCCCGCATCGAGGAGATCCTCAAACGCCGCACCGCCTCCATCAGCCTGCTGGGACGGATGCTCGCAGAACTGCCCGACGCCAATGTCGACGGCGCCGCCCAGGTCGCCCACGCCTTCACCACCCACACCGCCGAACCGCAGCGCGACTACTTCACCGCCGTCGACGACTGGCTGGGCGAGGCCGAAACCGGAAGCGCCCACCTGGACACCGCCGAGTTCAGCGCCGGCGTCTTCTACCGCTACGCCACCGTCAACATCACCGACCTGGCCAAGAACCTCGAAGGCGACACCAAAGCCGCCCGCACCGTCCTGGCCTCCTTCGCGGAGCACTTCCTGCTCTCGCTGCCCCAGGCCAAACGCAACAGCACCGCACCGCACACCCTGCCCGACCTGGCCTACCTGGCGGTGCGCGAACACCGGCCGCTCTCCCTGGCCGCCGCGTTCGAAACCCCTGTGACCGCCGACCTGCGGGGCGGGTTCTCGACCAGCTCCCGCCAGGTACTCGCCTCCTACGCGCAGGAGATCAACCGGCTCACCGGCGACCGCAGCCGGCGCTTCCACGGCCACGCCACCATCGCCCCCGACGAACACCTCACCGGGCTGGGCGAGGAATGCGCCTCCTACGACGAACTGATCGAAGCCGCCCTGGAAGCAGCCCTGCCCCAGTCCGGAGAACAACTGTGAGCGCAATCCTGCTGCGCCTGGCCGGACCCCTGCAATCGTGGGGGGAGCGCTCCGCGTTCACCGCCGTGCGGGACACCGCCCCCTTCCCCACCCGCTCCGCCCTCATCGGACTCTTCGCCGCCGCGGAGGGCATCGGCCGCGACGACCGCCTTCCCGACTACTACGACCACCTACGCCTCATCGTCCGTGTCGACCGCCCAGGAGTACGTGTCATCGACTACCACACCGTCGGCGGCGGCCTGCCCAAACCACGCACCGCCGCCACCAGCGGCGGCAGCAACAAGGGTGCCGCAGTGATCACCCGACGCCACTATTTGGCCGACGCCGTGTTCGTCGTCGCCGTCTCCGGACCCGACCAAATCCTGAACCGGATGGCCCAGGCGCTGCGCCGCCCGCACTGGGCCCCCTACCTCGGCCGCCGCTCCTGCGTGCCCGACGAGCCCTTCGTGTTGCGCAGCCACGTCGAAGACCCCGAAGCCGAACTGCGCCACCACGTGCCGCTCAGCCGCACTCTTCCTGCCGGCCCAGGAGACGCCACCATCGATGTGGAGTTCCTGCGCGAGGACCCGCCGCCCGCCCCGAGCATGCCCGAGGCCGACACCCTCGACGTCAACGACATCCCGGTCAGCTTCTCCCCGCACGGCCGCAGCCTCCGCATGCGCCGTCTGTACAGAAGCGTCGAACCGCTGCCCCAGACCCTGGCCGGCCCCCAGCACACCCTGATGCGGCGACTGATCGACTACGCCCACACCGAGGAAAGCGCATGAACCACTACCCGGTCCTCGCCCGCATCCGCCTCAACCCCCACCACCGCGCCGTGCACCGCGACCTGCGCGACGCCACCCAGATGCACCGCACCGTGATGCGCATGGCCCCCGACAACCTGGGCCACTCTCCACGCCTGCAAGCCGGACTGCTGTACCGGCTTGAGGAGACCGACACCGCCAGCACCCTCCTCGTCCAGGCCGCCCAACTCGACCCGGCACTACTGCCAGCGGGCTACGGCCACGCCGAGATCAAAGACCTGGCACCTATGTTCTCCGCGCTACGCAAAGGGCTCGCCGTCCGCTACCGCATCGTCCTCAACCCCGCCAAACGCGAACGCCTCCCCCAGGACCAAAAGAACAAACGCGGCAAGATCATCCCCCTCTCGGGAGGGGACGCCGACCAGTGGTGGCTTCGCCGCGCCGCCGACGCCGGCCTGAACGTCCACCTCCTGACCCCCACCAACGTGGCCCCCATACGCCCCCAAGGTCCGCAGGCCCCACCGATGCGGCACAGCCTGATCCGCTACGACGGCACCGCCACCGTCACCGACCCCGACGCCCTGACCCAGGCCGTCCTGAACGGCATCGGCCGCGGCAAACCCTATGGAGCCGGCCTGCTCAGCCTCGCCCCGGCTGCCGCAGCGTGAGCGCCGCCGACAAGAGCGGCCAGGCACGCCGACGCCTGGCCGCGCCCACGCTGGCCATGCTGCCCCGCGTCGCGGACTCCCTGTCGTTCCTCTACCTGGACATGGTCCGCGTCGTCCAGGACGACACCGGCGTATGCGCACAGATCCAGGTCGCCCACGACCGCACCGACCTCGTGTACCTCCCCACCGCGGCCCTGTCCTGCCTGCTGCTCGGCCCAGGCGTGTCCATCACCACCCCTGCCCTGACCACTCTGGCCCGCCACGGCACCAGCGTGGTCTGCACCGGAGCGGGAGGGGTCCGCGCCTACGCCGGCATCCTGCCCGACTCCCTGACCACCCATTGGCTCGAACAGCAGGTCACAGCCTGGGCAGAGCCCGCCCGGCGCCTCGACGTCGCCAGACGCATGTACGGCATGCGCTTCGACGCCACCGAACTTCCCGATGCCATCACCCTGGAGCAGCTGCGTGGCATGGAGGGCCAGCGCATGAAAGCCCTCTACAAGATCCTCGCTCAGCAGCACGGCATCGGCCGCTTTCGCCGCGCCTACCACCCCGACCAATGGCACGCCCAGGACCCCGTCAACCTCGCCCTGTCCGCCGCCAATACCTGCCTGTACGGCATCGTCCACGCAGCCCTGCTCGCCCTGGGCCTGTCACCCGCCCTCGGCTTCGTCCACGCCGGCACCCAACATGCCTTCGTCTACGACATCGCCGACCTCTACAAAGCAGAGACCACCCTGCCCCTCGCTTTCGCCCTGCACCAGTCCACCAACCCCGAACAGGAGGCACGCCGCCGCTTCCGCGAAGACCTCCGCCTCCTGCGCCTGCTTCCACGCATCGTCCACGACCTCCAGGCCCTGCTGACACCAGCACAGATCGACGCCGACCCAGATGGCGGGGACCGCTCCGAGCGGCGCGACGTCGACATGGTCCACCTGTGGGACCCCAAGGCAGGCGTCCTGCCAGCCGGAGTCAACTACGCATCAGGCGGAACCTGATGCCTTCCATGCTGGTCATCGCCACCACCGCGGTCCCCGACCACCTGCGCGGCGCCCTGAGCCGGTGGACCAGCGAAGTCGTACCCGGCATCTTCGTCGGATCCGTCTCCGCGCGCGTACGCGACCACCTCTGGCAAGCAGTCACCGAAACCGTCGGCAACGGAGCAGCCGTCCTCATTCACCCAGCACCCACCGAACAGGGCTACGCCATCCGCACCGCAGGAACCCGCCGTCGCGTCCCTGAAGACTTCGACGGCCTAACCCTCATCCGAATGGCAGCCGTGAAGTCGACAAATAGCGAGCAAAGTCGTTCATGAATCGCCGGTCGCGAAGGCGCTCCCCGCCGTCGCGGGGGGTGCTTTTTCCCAACCCCGTGCTGAGGCTGCGAGGTGGAGTTTCTGGGTGAAAATCCCTTACGGCCAAGGGTGGTGATCCCCCTACGGTTGCTCCCCGTGACTATCGAGATGCCCCACCAGCCACTTCCGATTGACCATTCAGACGTGCCTGTTCGTGGTGTGCGCGACATACCCTCCACGGATCGGCTGCCACCGTAATGGGCTATTGCCTGCTGCCTCATGTCTCACCGACTCTCGATGCACAAGCAGCTGTAACGGGGAGGCCCACGTGCCGACGGAACTGGATGTCCTGGTGCCGCCGCAGAGGGTCGCCGCGCGGCTTTCGCGCTGGGAGGAGGCCCTCGATGTGCTGGTGCCACCGAATCCGGGGACGAGCCTGCGGATCGCGACCTGGAACCTGCGGGCGTTCTCCGGCTTGACCAAGGCCTGGACAACCCCTGAGGGCGCCTCGCCGAAGCGGAACTTCGCCGATGTGCACCTGATCGCCGCGGTGGTGCGCCGGTTCGACGTGGTTGCGGTGCAGGAGGTCCGCGGGAACCTGCGGGCCCTGCGGCACCTGATGAGGGTGCTGGGGGAGGACTGGGCGTTCATCCTCACCGACGTGACCGAGGGCAAGGCTGGCAACGACGAACGGCTGGCGTTCCTGTTCGACACGCGGCGGGTCAAACCGTCCGGGCTGGCCTGCGAGCTGGTGGTGCCGATTGAGAAGGATGCGGGTATCCCGGCGGGAGGGCTTGACCGCCAGTTCGCCCGCACCCCCTACGCGGTCAGCTTTCTCTCACGCGGGCAGACGTTCACGCTGGTCACGCTCCACGTGTTGTATGGCGAGGACGCTGCTGAGCGGATCCCGGAGCTGCAGGCGATCGCCGACTGGCTGGCCGGTTGGGCAGAGCGTGAGTTCGGCTGGGACCACAACCTCATCGCGCTCGGAGACTTCAACATCGACCGGGCCGACGACCCGCTGTTCAAGGCGTTCACCTCCACCGGCCTGGTCCCCGCTCCGCAGCTCGCGGGACTTCCGCGGACCGTCTTCGACCACCCTGGAACGGAGCACTTCTACGACCAGATCGCCTGGTTCACCAAGGGGCAGAAACGCCGACCGGTACTGACCTTGGAAGCAGGCGCGGGCGGCCATGTGGACTTCGTGCCCGAACTCCGAGACGATGCCACACTGACGGAGTTGTCGTGGCACATCTCTGATCATTACCCGATGTGGGTTGAATTCGCGATCCCCGCCTTCTGACCGGACAGTGCCCCTGTCCGACTGCGTTTGCGATCTGCAACGTGGGGCGATCGATCGGTGAGTCCTGGTACGAGATCGGCGTCGACGACCCGGACCGCCGCCAGCGCTTCCCCGAGCCCACCGGCCGCTGAATACAGTTCACGATGCAGGGCACGTCCTTGCGGATGAAGGGCTTGCCCGGCGTCTGTCCATGCAGGGGCTGATAAATGGGCGGCCCCTGAGGTTCCCCCCTTCGCCGAAACCGCCGGCTGCACTGGCTGAGACGCCAGCACGGCGGAGGGGAAGGTGCGTGTGTCAATCCCCTGGTTTCGTAGAGACCTTTCCTATGCGGCCTGGCACCTCTGGTCGCTCTTCTTGCGCGCTTCGATGATGGTCCGTTCGAACTCCTCCGGCGGCAGGCCGCCGGCCGCGCTGTGCCTGCGTCGTGGGTTGTAGAACCCGGTGATCCAGGTGGCGATCTTCAGGCGGGCCTCGGTGCGGGTGGCGAACCGGTGCCGGTGGATGTACTCGACCTTGAGCAGCGAGCTGAACGACTCCGCGGCGGCGTTGTCCAGCGCCGACCCCACCCGCCCCATGGACTGCACCACGCCCAGGCGGCCACACAGGGTGTTGTACGCCTCTGACGTGTACTCGGTGAGTTCAACCGGTCGTTGCAACACCGCGCTGTTGTAGTGAGCGTAGCTGTTCCTCGAAGACTTCGGTCGGTGTCCGCCAACCGAGGACTTTGCGGGGCCGGTTGTTGATCGCCAGCGCGACGGCTTCGAGGTCCGTGGACGACCACCGGGAGAGGTCGGTTCCCTTCGGGAAGTACTGACGCAGCAGCCCGTTGGTGTTCTCGTTCGTCGGTCGTTGCCATGGCGAGTGCGGATCGGCGAAGAACACCTTCGTGCCGGTATCGAGAGCGAGCTGGGCATGGCCGGAGAGTTCCTTCCCGCGGTCCCAGGTGAGGGTCTTGCGTAGCTGCTCGGGCAGCTGCGCCATCGACGTGGCGAGCGCCGCGTTCATCGCGATCGCGCCATAGCCCCCGAGCGAGGCGCCGTTCTTCACCGGCGGGTTCTCGCCCCAGCCTTCGAGCCGAGGCAGGTGCACCAGGAGCGTGGAGCGGCTGCTGCGCTCGACCAGCGTGCCGATCGCGGAGCGGCCCGTCCCGATGATCAAATCGCCTTCCCAGTGTCCGGGGACCGCGCGGTCGGTTGCCTCGGCGGGGCGTTCGCTGAGGACGACGTCCGCGGTGACATGCCCTTGCGGCTTGTTCTGCGACCGCGCACGGGGAGTGCGTAGTGCCCGGCCGGTACGCAGACACGTGACCAGCTCCCGCTTGAGCGCACCACGGCCCTCGATGAACAGCGCCTGGTAGATCGCTTCGTGGCTGATGCGCATGGACTCATCGTCGGGGAAGTCGACGTGAAGCCGGCGCGAGATCTGCTCCGGGCTCCACGCCATCGCCCATCTTCTGTCCTGGCGGTGCGGCTTGTTCAGCCCCTTCCACGCGGGCGTCTTGGGCCCGGTGACGATCGTGCCGTCGGGACGACGGACACTGCCGGCGAGCCGTTCCTGTACGTATTCACGCAACCTGTCGTTTCCTGCGAGCCTAGCTGCCTTCGGGCGCTTCGCGGCCTGCTGTGCCTTCCACTGCGCGACCGTGGCCCGGTACGTCTGCTTCCCGCTGCGGGTGGCGGCGTTGCGGCGCAACTCGCGCGAGATCGTTCCTGGGTCACGTCCGATCGTGCGGGCGATCTCGCGCACGCCCTTGTCCTGGGCGCGCAGAATCGCGATCTCCTCGCGCTCCTCGAAGCTCAGGTAGCGGCCGGTGGGCTCGGCCAGAGAGATCGGCGCCATGCCGCCAGCGTGACGGAACCACCGGGAACCGACCGGCCACGACACTCCGACCGCCAGCGATGCCTCAGCCGTCGTGACGCCCGTGGCGATCAGCCGCCAGAACTGCCGCTGCACCACCCGCGACGGATCAGGCCGGCCAGGCGAGCGCATCGCCGGCCTCAGCGCCCGGTCAGCACGCCACTGCCGCCGAAGTCCCGCGGGCGCATCGCCGGTCTTCCTGCTCCAGTCCCTCGTAACGATCTTGAACACCTCCGAAATCAAGGTGTTGCGACGACCGATTGAATCCGCCCTCACTTCCCCTGTCGCTGTGGAAGATCGTCCCGTCCCTCCGGCCGCCACGTGTCGCGGTGGCCATCTTCAACGACGCTCCGACCAGGGCGGCGTCATGATGCTCGCCCATGGCGTAGCCGAGGCAACGGCGCGAGAACGCATCGATGACCGTGGCCAGATAGATCTTGCCCTCACCGGTCTCGATCTCCGTCATGTCCCCGTACCAGAGCACGTCCGGGGCGACCGCGTCGAAACGGCGATTCACCAGGTCAGGGGCGGCCTTCCGCTTGCCCTGCCGGGTCAGCGACCGCCGCCTGGGCGGCTTGCGGCCCTGCAGACCGAGCTCGGCCATGATCTCCGCGACGGTGTTCACCGACACCTGCCAGCCCTCCGCCCACAGGTCCAGGGTGATCCTCGGCGAGCCGTAGGTGCCGCCGGACTCCGTGAAGAAGTGGACGATCCGCTCCTCCAGCCTCGCCCTCCTGACCTCGCGTTTCGTCGGCTCGTCGGGACGCCGACGCCATTTGTAGAACCACGCCTCGCTCACCCCGACCACCCGGCAGGACACCCGGTGCGGGACGCCATGCCCGGCCCTCTGGTTACCGATGAAGGCGACCACCGCCTCCGGAGCGTTCTCGGTCACTTCACCCAGAGGGCCATGCATCGCTTGAAGACATCACGCTCCATCTCCAGCTCACGGATCCGCTTGTTCTTCTCCCCGATCTCCCTGCGCAGCCGCTCCAGCTCGGCCCGCTCGGCCTCCCGCACCCGACCGCCACCGCCACTGGCGGCTGTCGGTTGTACGGGCCGGTCCGAGGACGTCGTCCCGTTGCGCCGCCACCGCGACACCCAGCTGTGCAGCGTGCCCGGGTTGATGCCGAGCTCCTCGGCGACCTCCCCGGCCGGCCTCCCGGTCTCGACCACGATGCGCACCGCACCCCCACGGAACTCATCGTCGTACGGCGGCTTCTTCTTGGACCCCATGAATCCCAACTTCCCCTGCAATCACGGGCTCCACGCTACGAGGGGATGGTCGCGGCTCACATCCCCGGGCCGGGTGTCGATTGGATCGCCATGTCCGGGGCCACCCGATCCTGTTGCGCAGGATCGGGTGGCCCCGGTGAGGCTGCAGGGGCGCTACCAGCCGCTGCCGATCTGTTGGCGGGTGCCGAAGGCGGTGGCGGAGCGGGGGTAGAGCCACAGGATGCCGGTGGCGTCGTCGCGGGCGATGACGTCGGGGGTGCCGTCGCTGTTGAAGTCGCCGATGCCGGCGAAGGTGTAGCCGTTCCAGCCGGCTCCGATCTGGCTGCGGGCGCCGAAGCCGTTGCTGCCGTTGCCGGGGTATAGCCACAGGGCGCCGGTGGTGTCGCGGACGATGACGTCGGGTTTGGCGTCGCCGTTGAGGTCGGCGACGCCGGCGAAGGCGAAGCTGCTCCAGCCGGTGCCGATCTGCACGGTGGTCCCCAGGCTGGCGCCGGTGCCGGTGCCGGGGAACAGGTTCAGGGTGCCGTCGGGGTGGCGGCCGATCAGGTCGGTTTTGCCGTCGCGGTTGAAGTCGGCTACGCCGGCGAAGGCGTAGCCGCTCCAGCCGCTGGGGAAGTTGCTGACCGGTGTGAGCAGGTCGTGCCCGACATCGCCGGGGAACAGGCGCAGGGCGCCTGCGGGGGTCATGGCGACGGTGTCGGCGTAGCCGTCGCTGTTGAAGTCGCCGATGCCGGCGAAGGTGTGGGTGGACAGGCCGGAGCCGATGTAGGTGGCGGCGCTGGACCAGCCGCCGTTGCCGTTGCCGGGGTAGAGCCACAGGCTGCCGGTGGCGTCCGCGGCGACCAGGTCGGCCTTGCCGTCGCCGTCGGCGTCGGCGACGTCGGCGAAGGTGTACGGAGCCTTGGGAAGGGTGATGTTGGCCATCGTGGCGACCTGGACGGCGGTGAGTGCGGCGCCGTTCCACACCTTGACGTCGGCGAGGTTGCCCTTGAAGTACGTGGCACGCGCGTCGTTGGCGAGGGCGTTGCCCAGGGTGAATTTTCCGGTGAAGCCGGAGACGGCGGTGTGGGAGCCGCGGGCCACCGCCCGGTCGTCCATGTACAGCGTCGTGGCTTTGGTCGTCGGGTCGTAGGTGGCGGTCAGGTGGGTCCACTGGCCGATGATGGCGCTGCCGCCGGAGATGCAGTCGTAGCTGCGGGTGGCATCGGAGGTGGCCAGGCAGAACGCCCATTCCCGGTTGGCTTGGGGGTAGAGCAGGAACCCGGAGTTGTGCGCGCCGTCCTGGGAGGCGATGACGCCGCCCAAGGCTGTGGGGTTGACCCAGACCGACAGGGTGAAGGCGCTCGACGTCGACAGTGCCGCGTTCGAGGTCATGGCGCCGGCGGTGGTCCCGTTGAGGGCCAGGTTGGGGGAGAAGACGTCGTCGGTGTCCCAGGTGGCGCCGGCTCCGCCGCCGGTGAGGGTCAGCCCGGACGCGGTGTCGGCGGCGCTTGCCGCCGTGCCGTCGGGGAGGTCGGCGAGCGGCCAGGCGTGGCTGGGGGCGATCAGGGTCTGTGCCGTCTGCGCGGTCAGGGTCCCTGCCGCCGCGTTGAAGATGCGTGCGGTGCTGGCGCCGGTGGCGGAGACGGTGCGCAGGTCCGGGGTGCCGTCGTCGTTCAGGTCAGCGGCCTGCAGAACCGGCAGTGCTGCCGCGCTGTAGCCGCTGCCGGCGATCTGCTGCGGTGTCACCGAGTCACCTGCGGCAAGGGCTTGCAACTGTTGCGGTGTGTAGTAGTACAGCGCGCCGGTGGTGTTGTTGCGGGCGAACAGTGCGGGCAATGCGTCGATGAGGCTGCTGGCGATGCTCCAGCCGGTCCAGTCACCGGAGCCGGCGGGGTTGGTGGCGCTCAGCGGCACCCCGTTGTCGACGCCGAGGAAAGTGCCTGCAGTGGTGAGGCCGGGCTCGTCCACAAGCTGCCCGCCTACGATCACGAGCAGGTCGGGGTAGTAGACGGTGGAGGGTTCGTCGTAGACAGTGCGGTAGAGGTTTCCGCCGCTTGCGATATTGGTGGCCTTGGCTCCACCGCTGCTGGTGAAGGCTGTGGAGTTGACGATGGCATGGGTGCCGCTGTCGGCCAGGAGGGCCGAGCCGTCGCCGCTGCCGTAAAGCACCGTTCCGCTGCCGGTGACGGGGTCATAGTCCAGGACATCGTTGAAGCCAGCGCCGGTGTTGAAGTGGCCACTGATGGCCTGGGTGCCGTTCCAGTCCGCAGGCGAGCCGATCGAGTTGACCCCAGTGCCCTGGGCGCCTACGTTGCTGGCGCTGGTCGTGAGCTGTCCGTCGGTAGTGCCGTGCGCCAGCCACAGTCCGCTGGACAGACCTGCCTGGGCGCCCACGGCGGTCAGATCGGGGATGCCGTCGCCGGTCACGTCGCCGTCATCGGCAGTGGCCGCGGGGGCGGCGGTCAGGATGCAGTTCGCGGTGTCGCCGATGTTGCCGCCGGCCGAGACCGCAGTGACGGTAAGCACGTTGGTGCCCCGAGTGGGGGTGACGCTGATGGTCGTGCTGGATCCGGTGCTGGCCAGGGAGACAGGGGTGGCACCGTTGACCTGATAGAGATAGCTGGCCGGGCTCGAGCCCAGGGCGTTGGGCACCAGGGTGAAGCTGGCCGGGCTACCGACCTGGTACGTGACCGGGCTGTCGTCGCCGCAGCCGTCCCTGGTGTCGTGGATGGTCGGGGCACCGGGCCGGTTGGGATCGAACTGGAATTTGCAGGTAGTCGAGGCCGAAGAATACGTGCCGTCGGAGGTGGTCACGTTCCACGACACACCAAGGACTGAGCCGCCGGCAGCTGCCTCGAGCACCTCCTTCTTCAAGATGGAGGTTGCGCTCTTCCCGGACGCAGCGACGACGGCCGGCGGCTTGGCGATCTGTGCGCCGCCGGACGTCTTGGTGACGTTGAAGGTGGTCGACAGAGTGCCGCCGTCGGGGTCGGAGACCTTCGCGTACAGGGTCACGTCGCCGTCACCGACGGTCTTGATGGTGCTGGTGCAGGTGGTGGCCGGCGAAGTGACCAGCGATGTCGGCTTGTTGGGCTGGTGATTATAGGTCGTGGACATCAACAGGGTGGCGTGGTCGAACTTCTTCCAGCCGTACTTGTCCAGCTCGTCACCGGCCCGCAGACCCAGTGTCAGGCTGCTCAGCTTGGCCTCGTCGGCCACGCCCTGCATGCGCGAGGAGATGTCGAAGCCGAGCGACTTCGCCGGGCACGAGGACGAGTAGCCGTACGCCACGCTCTCCGTGCCCCACTTGGCCTGCCAGTCGGGCTGGTCGTTCCAGGTGGTGCCGGAGTCGATCGGGTCCGTCTGCCACAACTCCAGCGGAGTCGCGGTGCACGAGGGGGCGTACGTCTCGGTGGCGTAGAACTTCGCATTGACGACATGGGCCTTGAAGAGCCTGCTGTCCACAGGGAACTTTGCGTACGCCCGCGACTTGTGATAAGGCGTCTCCCAGCCCTCGTAGCCCACATGCAGCCCAGTGGGACTGGTGTCCTTCCAGAAGCTGGTATTGGGGTATGCGGAGTTGACCCACGTCCAGCCGCTCGCGCTGCCCCCAGCGCTGTAGGTCGGGTCGATGTAGACCGGATACACCGTGGAAGGCGACGAGAGCAGACCCGCAT
Source organism: Streptomyces sp. NPDC001027 (assembly GCF_040299045.1). Lineage (NCBI taxonomy): Bacteria > Bacillati > Actinomycetota > Actinomycetes > Kitasatosporales > Streptomycetaceae > Streptomyces > Streptomyces sp. NPDC001027. The sequence goes on along the minus strand of NZ_JBEPBI010000019.1, from coordinate 51,135 downwards.
CCGGGGTCAGGCGGATGCCGCCGGAGGCGTAGGCGGCGGCGACCGGCGCGATGTGCGCGCCCGCGCCCGGCTCGTCGGTATCCGAGGCTGCGGCCTTTGCCGCGGACAATGCGGTCGGGCCCGTTGCCGCTTTGGCGATGGCGGAGTCCCACATCAGCGGGGCAGGCGCGGAGAACACGGTGCGGTGCCCGGCGTCCTTGACAGAGATGTTGCCGACGTTGTCGACGGCGAGCGTCGCGTTCTTCGTGTCGGCGGGGAAGACCAGCGTCGAGAGTGCGGGGTTGGCGGCCGCTGTGGCATTTTTGACGACGAAGACCTCGGAGAAGCCGCCCTGGGCGTCCGCCGTGACCTTCAGGTCCACCCCGTCCAGTACGTCAGGGTAGGTGGCGCTCGAGCCGTCCAGGGTCGGGCTGGGGAGCTTGCCGATCGAGGCCGGCGCCGCCAGAGACAGGGACCGGCCATGATCCTTCATGACGGCCAAGGGTCCCTCCCCACCCCCTGACAGAGTCAGATCCGCGGTGGCGAGTACCGGGGCGACCGTGTTGTCGGAGCGCCGGACCAAAGTGGAGTCCAGCGGCTTCCAGGTGCCGGAGGCGTACTTGCGCACCGGCGCGACCGCCTGGGTCAGGGTGAACGTGCCGTCCGGATTGGCCACCTCCGATACGGTCGGCGTGGTCGCCGCCGCTACGGCCACGGTCTTTCCGGACGCCTGCGCCTGCGCTGAGGCCCGCGCCTCGTCCAGCGGCAGCTGCGGTGTCGAAGCCTGAGGTGTGTCATCGGCGCGGGCGGCCGCCGCGCCGCCGGCGATCGACAGCGTGCTGAGCGCGGCAGCCAGCACCGCGCTCAGCAACCTGCTGCGCAGGGTGGATCTCACCGTCAGGTACCCCCATGTCTGCTCGGACCGGATCGGCCATGCCGATCGGCGCCTAAGTGCACAGGCTTTTCGGCCTGGTTGGCAGAGCTGATTGATGGCGAGATGGATCACCATGTCCGAAACGAGAGTGAGATTTTGTGAATTCTTGGCATCTGATTGTGGAGAGTTGTCGGAATTGATCACTGTCCCGTCGCTCGCTGCTTCTGCGATAGTCGCCCGCGCAACCGCGGTTTGATCAAACCGCGGTGCGCCGTCGCGCCTGCATACGGGGCAAGTGGGGGGATCGATCATGGCCAGGACAGCTTGGCTTGCACACAACGCACGCCATCTCGGCGCCCGGAGACGCATCGTCGGCGTCCTGGTGGCACTGGCGTTGGCCTCGCCGACCGCGGTCCCCGCAGCCGCGCAGACCGCGGACCGCGCCGGAGCCCCGGCGGTCCAGCAGACCCCGTCGGTGAAGGGGGTGAAGACGCTCGCCCCGCGCAAGCTGACGGTCAAGGACCAGACCAAGACGCCGTTCCACCCCGCGAAAGCCCACTGGCCGACCGCCAGCTCCGGCACGGCCACACTGGGGGCCCCGCACGCCGGTGCGAAACGAGGAGCGAAGGCGCCGGTTGCCGGCACACCGGTGTGGGCCCGAGCCATAGCACCCGCCAAGGGCCCCTACCAGGGACCGAACCAAATGTCGGTGCGCGTCCTGCCCCGCCAGGACGCCGCCAAGCTCGGCGTGGCCGGCGTCGTCCTCACCGCCCAACCAGCAGCCGGCGGCCGCGGCAACGTCCAACTGGGCTTGGACTACAGTGCGTTCGCGCAAGCCTATGGCGCCAACTACGCCGACCGCCTGCACCTGGTCAAGCTCCCCGCCTGCGCACTGACCACCCCGCAACGGGCTGCCTGCCGTACCCAAACCCCCCTCGCCACCGAGCAGGACCCCGCGGCCCACGAGCTGGCAACCACGCTGACCCTGCAGGGCTCCCGCCCGCAGCCCTCTCCCTCAAAGACGTCAGCCTCCGGCCACGCGCCCATCCTGCCTGCCTCCTACTCTGCCTCGGCGATAGCGGATGCTGCGGGCGGCGCCGAACCGATGGTGCTGGCGGCGACCGCGACCGCAGCCTCGGACAGCGGATCGGCCGGCAGCTACGCCGCGACCGCGCTGACCCCGTCCGGCTCATGGACGGGCGGCGGCTCGTCCGGCTCCTTCACCTACAGCTACCCCATCGCGCTGGCCCCCTCGTCAGGACTGCTGAAGCCGGCGGTGGGCCTGAACTACGACTCCGGCTCGGTGGACGGACAGACCTCCTCCACCCAGGCACAGGCTTCCTGGGCGGGTGACGGCTGGATGACACCGGATTCCTATATCGAGCAGAGCTTCACCTCATGCTCTGACAATCCCGAAGGTAGTGCCTCGCCGGTTTCCACTGGTGACAGGTGTTATGACGGGCCGATCCTGACCTTGTCGTTGAACGGTTCGTCCACTTCCGTCATCAAGAACGACGCCGACGGCGCATGGAAGCTCGCCGACGGCAGCGGCGCCATCGTCACCCACACGGCGAACACCAACAACGGCTCGGGCACCTACAACACCGACTACTGGATCGTCACCGAACGAGACGGCACCCAGTACTACTTCGGCAAGAACCAACTGCCCGGTTGGACCTCCGGCAAGGCCACGACCAAGTCGGTGGACAGCGTCCCCGTCTACTCCGCCCACTCCGGCGACCCCTGCTACCACTCGACCGGGTTCACCGACTCGGTATGCACCATGGCCTACAAGTGGCACCTGGACTACGTCGTGGACGCCCACGCCAACGCCATGGCCTACTACTACGCCCAGGACATCAACTACTACGGTCAGCAGAACGGCGCCCGCAACGTCGCCTACGTCCGTGACTCCTCCCTGACGCGGATCGACTACGGCTTCCGTGACGGCGGCGCCTACGGCACCGTCCCCAACCAGGTCGCCTTCACCACCGCCGGACGCTGCACCCTGACCACGTGTGCCCCACTGTCGGCCAGCACGGCCGCCACCCAGTACCCGGATGTGCCCTTCGACCTGGTCTGCGCCTCGGGTGCTACCTGTACCGCGCAGTCACCGTCGTTCTTCTCCACCGTCCGCCTTGCCTCGATCAAGGTGCAGCAGTACAGCGTGGCGGCCGCCAAATACCAGGCGATCGACACCTACACCCTGCACCAGAGCGAGCCGGCCACCGGGGACGGAACCTCGCCCACCCTGTGGCTCTCATCGATCACCCGCGAAGGCGACGACACCACCGCAGGCGGCTCCGCCTCCCCGATCAGCATGCCGGACGTGACCTTCGCGGGAGTCGACCTGAAAAACCGGGTCGACACCGCCAACTTCCCCGGCCTGTACCGCTACCGCATCTCCGGCATCACCAACGAGCTCGGCGGCCTGACCACGGTCAGCTACGACCTGCCGGATGCCTGCACCGCCAGCTACGTGGCAACCGCGGACCCCAAAACCAACACCAAGTCCTGCTACCCGGTGTCCTGGACGCCCAAGGACTACCTCAACCCGATCACCGACTGGTTCGCGAAGTACGCCGTCACCCAGGTCCTGGAGACCGACAGCACCGGCGGCGCGCTGGCCGTGCGTACCGACTACACCTACAACGGCGGCGCTGCCTGGCACCACGACGACAACGAAGTCGTCAAAGCCAAGTACCGCACCTGGGGCCAATTCCGCGGCTACGCCAGCGTGGAAACCCGCACCGGCGACGGCTCCAACGATCCCCAGACCAAGACGGTCACCTCCTACTACCGCGGCATGGACGACGACTGGCTGTCCTCCTCGAGCCGCCGCTCGGTGAACGTCACCGACTCCCAAGGCGGCGTACACCCCGACAGCGACCAGGTCGCGGGCAACGTACTTGAGACCACCGCCTACACGGGCGTCGGTGGCGGCGTAGACAACTCCACGGTGACTTCGTACTGGATCTCCGCCGCCACTGCCACCCGCGCACGCACCGGCCTGCCGGCCCTGACCGCCAACGCCACCGACGTCGCCGAGACATGGTCCCGCCAGGCTGTCACCAGCACCGGCAACACCACCTGGCGTGTCACGCAGACCGACAACACCTACGACGCCACCCCCACAGACGACAACTTCGGCCTGCCAACCTACAGATACACCCACACCGTGCCGGCCGATCCCCAATACGACCGGTGCACCGCGATCACCTATGCCAAGGCGAACACGAGCGTCAACCTGACTGGCCTGCAAGCCTCGCAGGAGATCGACTCGGTCGCCTGCGCCGGCTTCAGCCCGAACACCCCGGCCACCGTGCCGAAAACCCTCAACACCCTTACCGCGCCGAGCAGCGTCTCCCGCCCGGACCAAGTGGTCTCCGCGACCAGGACGTACTACGACGACACCAGCTTCGCCACCGCCTTCCCGCAGACCGCCGCCCCCACCAAGGGTGACATCACAATGACCCGGCAGGCTTCGGCGTACAGCGGCGGTGCCTTCACTTGGCAGATGCAGGCCCGTGCCACCTATGACATCTACGGCCGTCCCGCCGACAGCTACGACGCAGGCGGCAACAAGACCATTTCGGGCTACACCGTGGACAGCGTCGGGCTGACCACCGGCATGACGATCACCAACGCCAAGAACCAGAGCGCCAGGACCACCTCGGATCCCACCCGAGGGCTCATCCTCACCACCACCGACACCAACGGCATCGCCGACACCGTCCGCTATGACGCGCTTGGGCGCACCACCGCCGTGTGGCAGCACAACCGACCCACAACTGCCCCCGCTGACGCCAAGTACACCTACACGGTCACCCCGACCGGACAGTCCGGCACCACCACTCAGACGCTGAACGACTCCCTGGGCTATGTCACCTCGCACGCGCTCGTCGACTCACTCGGCCGGCCGCGGCAGACTCAGGCACCGACCCCGCAGGGCGGCCGACTGATCACCGAATCCTTCTACGACTCCCACGGCTGGGTGTGGAAGAAGAACAACCCCTACTGGGACCCCAACGCCCTACCCGCCTTCGCAACGGCTTCGGTGCAGGACTCCGTAATCCCAAGCCAGGACCGCTACACCTTTGACGGACTGGGCCGTGTCGTCGTGGACGACTCCCAGCAGTACTCGGTGCTGAAACAGAAGACCACCACCGTCTACAGCGGAGACGCCACCACCGTCATCCCGCCGACCGGAGCCACGGTCAAAACGACCCGCACCGACCCCCTGGGCCGCACAAGCGAGATCGACTCCTATAGCACCCGCCCCACACTGACCGTTCCGCTCAACACGTTCACCGGCGCCTTCTCCGTCACCGGCGGCACCTCCAACGCCATCGCCTACGGCTACGACGGGCACGGCAAGCAGAACACCGTCACCTCCAAGGGCAGCACCTGGACCACCGTCTACGACCTGCTCGGCCGCGTCACATCCAAGACCGACCCGGACGCCGGCACCACCAGCATGGGCTACGACGCGGCCGGCAACCTCACCCAGACCACCGACGCCCGCAACAAGAGCGTCTCCTACACCTACGACGTCCTGAACCGGAAAACCGGCCAGTACGCCTCCACCGTCGCAGCCCAGGCTCCGGGCGCGAGCGGCAACCAGACCGCCGCCTGGACCTACGACAACGACAACACCGTCTCGGGCGTGACCAACCCGATCGGCCGGACCACCACCGCCACCTCCTACAACGCCGGCAACACGTACACCACCCAGCAACTCGCCTTCAACGCCTTCGGCGAATCGCTCGGCCAGTCCTTCGCCATCCCGGCCGTGCACGGCGCACTGGGCGGCAAGACCTACACCTTCCGCCACACCTACAGCGCGGACACCGGCCTGCTCTACACCGACAACTACCCCCTCGGTGGCGGCCTGCCCAACGAAATCGCCGCCCACGGCTACTCCACCGCCCTGGACCTGCCCAACGGACTGGGCACTCTCTCCTACGGCTACGCCCAGAACACCACCTACAGCGCCTACGGCCAGGTGCTGCAGCAGACCCTCGGTATGAGCACCAACCTGGCCTACCTCACCAACACCTACGACCCCCACACCGGCGCCCTGACCGACCAGTTGGTGACCCGCTCCACCACCACTCCCACCTCCAAGGTCGACGAGCAGAACTACACCCTCGACCCCGCAGGCAACACCACCAAACAGGTCGCGACCCGCATGGGTGCCACCACGGCCCCCGAAACCCAGTGCTATCAATACGACGAACTCAACCGGCTCAACCAGGCCTGGACCGCCAGCGACGACTGCACCACCACTCCCACCACCAGCTCCCACGCCCAGGTCGGCGACCTGCTCGCCGGAGGAACCGCCTACTGGACCAGCTGGGACGTCGACGCCCTCGGCCAGCGCCAGCACCAAGTCGAGCACTCCACCACCGGCGGGAGCGACACCACCACCAGCTACACCTACGACTACAACGGCAACGGCACCCTCCAGCCCCACGCTTTGGCCTCCACCCAGGCCAGCGGAGGAAGCACCGCGGCCAGCAGCTACACCTACGACAAGGCCGGCAACACCACCACCCGCAACACCATCGCGTCCGGCAATCAGACCCTGACCTGGAACGACGCCGGACAACTCACCCAGGTCAGCGGTGCCAAGAGCGGCACCACCAGTTACATCTACGACGCCGACGGCAACGTCCTGCTCCAGAGCGACCCCAACAGCACCACCCTGTACCTGCCCGGTGAACAGCTCACCCTCACCGGGACCACCACCACCGGCGTGCGCTACCTGCCGCTGCCCGGCGGCGGCACCGTGGTTCGCACCGGAACCGGCACCAACTACAAGTTCCAGATCAGCGACCCCCACGGCACGAGCGGCCTGTACCTGGACTCCACCGCACAGACCCCCACCTGGCGCCAGTTCACCCCCTACGGCGGCACCCGCGGCACCACCGTCAGCTGGCCCGACAACCGTGGCTTCCTCAACGCCCCCGACAACACCAACACCGGCCTCACCCAACTCGGCGCCCGCCATTACGACCCAACCCTCGGGCGCTTCACCAGCCTCGACCCCCTTTTTGAAGCCACCGACGACCAACAACTCGCGGGCTACGCCTATGCTGGCAATAACCCCATCACCCACAGCGACCCCTCCGGCTTGTGCCCGGCAGATATCTGCGGAGTTGGCACGCCCAAGGGAAACGTTGTAGGCGGCTCAAGTGGCGTCATCACCACGGGGCCGATCGATCCAAGTAACCCGAGCATGGGCAGCTGCCATAACGGCTCCTGCAGTCACAGGAGCAGTGGCAGCAAGGTCGGAACCCGCCAAGGCGGAGGGAGCGATGGCACGTCGGCCTCCGGCCCTCTGCCGAGTCCGGGGGCAGCGCCCTCGCCCGGCCCGTACCCGGGCGAGGGCCATGATCCCGTCCTGAAGATGCTTGCTCTTATTTTCAACAAGGTTTTTGCTGGGACGCCCCCGCAATTGATCTGCGACGTTGACGGAAACTGCGAGTATCAGGAAGTCCAGGAGAATATTGTCCCGTGGGTTCCGGGTCCGAGTTGGGCTCGTGCCCTAGGTATCGGAAAGGGTGCTGCTGGATTCAAGGAACTCGCGTCCAAAACCCTTCCCAAATTCGTCGACGGAGGCTCAACTTCGGGAGTTGGGGCCTCTACGTCTGGTCGAGTTTACAGCCTCATTAGCGGAAACAAAAAAGCTGATGCCGAATTGATCGACATAGTCAATGACACTCTTCGGCGGGAGGGGTTCCTGAAGGGTGCTGCGAGATCAGCTCGTGCCAGTGACGTTGAACAGAAGATGGCTGCCGTTATGGTGCGGGATAAAATTGACGAAGCAGAGGTCGTCATCAATAACCCTGCAGGGCCATGCGCGCAGCCGTTGGGGTGTGATCGAGTACTGGATTACATTCTCGGGAAAAAGCGGCTCACTGTACACTGGCCGAACGGAAAAGGTGGTTGGGAGCAAAAGGTCTATGGAGGTACTAAGTGACACGCGGTCGGGTGCAGGCGTTCTATCGGCGCGAGCATGGAGATAATCCCGTTCTGCTGCAAAGCGCAACTGATGTCGACGCCTTGATCGATGCACTTATTGCAAGCCGTGCGTCGGAGAACTTGGCTGCATTGCACAGCATGGAACGTCCGCTCATGCCGGCGGGGGTTCCCGATCACGAGCTGCTGGTTGGGGCGGACGGGGACCTGCAGGTCGGAGTTCTCGGCTTCATGGACGACGGAAATTTTGTCTCGCTCGCTCCCTCGAAGGGGCGAGGGGAGGTCTCATACTCCATCATGGGAAACGCGACGGAATTTCCGGACGGTTCCGAGATTCCCATTGCTCTTGTGCGGCAGGCCGTTAAGGAGTTCTTGTTCTCCGGAGGGCAACGGCCGGCGTGTGTTCAATGGCAGGAACCTGAGTTCTGGTGATTCACTCTGATCTAATACTTCAGTAGCGACTTGTATTCTGAGCTGCATTTCCGGTAGCGGCGATGGTCGACTACGGTCTGTCGGCTTATTCTCCAGGCCGACCAGTTCAGAGCACGGACGGCGTCGGCTCTTGGGTGGTCAGGGTGCCCAGGAGCCGCCGGCTTTGTGCCCCGGTGAGCGGGACGAGGGCTGATCCGTGCCTGCAACCCCCTATACCTGCCGCCCTACGCACCTGCCTCAACCCCGTTGAGGGGATCTGGTCGCTCATGCGACGCGGCTGGCTGTCGAACGTCGCCTTCAGTACTCCCGAACACCTCGTCCAGACCGTCCGGCGTGGGCTGCGGCATGTCCGGTACCGCAGCTAGCTCGTCGACGGCTGCCTCGCCGGGACCAGCCTGACGATCAGACCCACCTGACACGGCGCGACATCACGAGTTCAACCTCAGTAACCGGCAGAAAGCGCCAGCCAGCTGGTCAGAGGGGGCGTTTACCGGCGAGAGAGATCGAGCCCTGGGTGCATGCCAGGACATATGGGTGGGCATTGACAATCGTCCGGCCGCCCGTGCAGCTAATATGCCTGAAGGACAGCTGGTTCAGGGCCGTGTCAGGTGCTCACACAGGAGACATCTGGCATGACCGAGCCGTTCGCGCTCCCCGAAGACCTCACGACCCTGGACGACGAGCAGCTTGTCGCGGCTCTTGACGGTGCAGTCAAGGCGTTCGACACCAAGGCCACGTCCAGCCTCGTCACGAGCACTGATATCGCTGACCTGCGCGCTCTCGCCGCCGGAGTGGAAGCCATGCGGACGGAGCAGCAGGAACGCCTGTCTGCCGCCAAGGAAGCCGCAGCGGAGATCGAGCAGCTCGCCGCGCAGGTTCGCGGAGACGACCCGCAGGCCACCGCCACTGCGGCGATCGAGCTGGCCGCCCCGGAAGTGCCGGAGCCCGTTGCCGAGCCGGGGCCGTCCGTCGCCGCCGCCGCTGCGGCCGTGGTGAAGCGGCCCGTCCTGAACCTTGCGTCGGTGCGTGCGGTGCAGCCGCGCGTGCTGCCCGAGCCGCCTGCCCCGGGCACCCACATCACCGCAGCGGTCGACGTCCCTGGCTACACCCCGGGTGCCCCCCTCGACTTCGGGCAGGTCGTGAGCGGCATCATCAGCCGTGCCAACGCGCTCAAGACGGCTGGTGGCGGCATGGGACAGGTGATCTCCTACCGGCACCCTTACCCGCAGGAGCTCATTGTCACCGACTCCAGCTCCGCGCCCGAGGGCACGACCGTAGCGATCGCCGCGCAGAACCAGGCGCGGCTCCCGCAGGGCGAGCTCGTCGCTTCCGGCGGCTGGTGCGCCCCGTCGGAGACGCTGTACGACATCACCGGCGTGGCCTGCCCGGACATGCTGTGGGACGCCCCCGAAATCCAGCTCTCCCGTGGCGGCCTGCGCTACTACAAGCCGCTGTCCCTGGACGTCGGCGCGATGACGTGGGTTCACACGGAGGCCGACGACATCTCCGGTGCGACGAAGCCGTGCTACCGGGTGCCGTGCCCGGACCCGGTCGAGGTTCGCTGCGACGCCGTCGGCGTGTGTCTCGAAGCCGGCATCCTGACCCAGCGCCATTTCCCGGAGCTGGTGGCCTGGTACCTGCGGAACGCGATGGTCGCGCACGAGATCCGCGTGAAGCAGGTCCTGTTCCAGCAGGCCCTGAACACGGCGACGCCGATCACTCTCGCGCCGTCGTTCGGCGCCCTGTCCGCGATCTACAACGCTGTCGCACTTCAGGCCGCCGACGTCATCGAGCGGCACAGCCTCTGCGAGACCACGGCCCTCGAGGTGGTGTTCCCGTGGTGGTCGCGGAACCTGTTCCTCGGCGACCTGGCCAGGCAGAACGGCGTCAACATCTGTGACCTGTCGCCGACCTGCGTCCAGGACGTGTTCAGCACGCTCGGTGTGCGCGTCCAGTTCGCCCGCGGTCTGTCCCCGGCTGTCCCGGACGAGATCGGCGGCGCCACCGCGGCCGTCGACTGGCCGGCCGCCGTCCGGTTCCTGATGTACCCGTCGGGCAGCATCCAGATCGGCCGCGGCGAGGAAGTCAACTTGGGCGTCGTCCACGACTCGACGAAATTCCAGGTTAACGACTACACGGCCCTGTTCGCTGAGGAGTGCTCGGCGCTCGTCGATCGCTCGGTGGACACCCGCCTCGTCACTGTCCCGGTCTGCCCGGACGGTGCGACCGGCGCGCAGCTGGAGCTCGTCTGCGCCGCCGGCAGCAGCTGACCCCCTTCCCCTTTGCAGCAGCCCCGGCCTACTGCCCGGCCGGGGCTGCACGGGTGAGAGGAGGTGAGGCAGATGCCAGCAGCCGGACTGCGTAGGCGCGTTGAGGCCATTCCGGGTACGCCGTTGCCCCACGGCATCCTCGGCAGATGCGTCGACATCATCGACGTGGAGGACGTACACGAACTCCTCGGCACCGAGTGGATGCCGCTCTCGTGCGCCGCCGCCCACGACTGGGAGTGGTGCCCCGACGACACCAGCACGCCGGGGCCTGCGGCGAAGACGTTCGAACGGCCCGGCACGTGCTCCGCCTCGCCCATCACGATCTACGCCGGCGCGACCTGCGGCACGATCGGATGGCCGTACAACGAGGCGGTGCAGCACGCCCGCGAGACGCTCCGCATGGGCGAACAGCGCGCCCTGGAGGAGTGGTTCGTGCGGGACGTGCTGTGCCCCATGGGCGCCGACCTCACCCCTACCGCGGGTGCCGTGTCCATCGCCCAGGGGGTGGCCGCGCTCGAAGGATGGCTCGCCGAGAACTACGGCGGGCAGGGCATCCTCCACGTCCCCGCCGGTGCTGCCGCTCTCCTCGGCTGCTGCAACGTCGTCCACCTGGAAGACGGCGTGCCGCGCACCCTCATGGGCAACTGCGCGATCATGGGCAGCGGGTATGCCGTGAACGTCGGCCCCCCGGACTGCACGCAGGCCCCGGCCGGTGAGGCGTGGCTGTACATCACGGGCCCGATCCGGGTCCGGCGCGAAGCCCCAGTCATCGTCCCGGACTCCGACGCCGCATCATTCCGTATCCAGACCAACGACCGGTTCGTGCTAGCCGAGCGGACGTTCGTCGTCGAGGTCGCCTGCTGCGAGGCTGCGGCAATCCGGGTGGTGCTGTGCCCGTGAACATGATCAGGGTCCAGCCGGCGCCCGAGGTGCGCGTCGCGTTCGCCCGGTGGGCTGTCGCGCAGAGGCCGAAGGTCCGCACCTACTCGACGAACGAGTTCGCGGTACCCCCGGCCCTGTTCACGTGGGCGCCGGAAGAACTCCTCATCGGGTCGGTCGTCGACGGGCACCGCTACCGGTCCCCGCTCGAAGACGAACGCCTCGCCGCCGCATCAGAGGTCCATACCGGCATCCCGGGTGAGGCGCTGCCGCTGCTGCCTGACTCCGCGTACGGCCCGGACGCTGTCCCGCTGCCCGAGCCGGAACGCCAGCTCGCCGCGACCAGCCCGGCGGCCGTTGAGGCGGCGACGACGGCTGATGTGGTCGCTGTGGAGGTCGCGTCCGCCGACCAGCAGGCGGCCTCCACGGCGGCCGCGCCCTCGGAGGGGGAGGGCGCGGGCCTCACCTGCGACGTCTGCACCCGGCCCTTCACCACGCGGCGCGGCCGGGACATGCACCGCCGCCAGGCACACCCGGAGGCATAGCGATGGCTGTCGAGCCGATCCCCTGCGCCCCCGGCGGCAGCAATCCGGGGGACGTCACCACGTGCTGCTCCCCGGCACTGGCGTCACAACCCCTCTGCCTGGCCGACGGGACACCGATCGCGGTCCTGATCGAGGGCGCGTGCGTGGAGTGCGGTACCGCCGCGGTGGAGCCTGCCGTCACAGGCTGGGTGGACCTGGCGACCGGACTGTTCACGCCAGGCCCACCGCCGGCCGGGGCCGGACCGTGCGATGCGTGCGATCCGACCCCGATGTGCCCGCAGCTCCTTGGCCTGTCGGGGCCCGACCTGTGGACGATGCCGGAAGGCACCGAGTCGGTGTCCGTGCAGGTCGCTTGCGGGCCCGTGATCATCACGGACTGTGCCGGGAACCCGACGCAGATCAACGAGTGCGGGACGGGCCTGAGCTGGTCCGCGCCTCCCGGCGGATGCTCCCCGGGCACTCTCTGTACGCCGTTCACGGTGCAGGTCCTCGACGGCGCGGCGGCATACATCAACTTCCTCGGCCCCTGCGAGTAGGGCGGCGTGACGATGAGCGGAGAGAACTAGTGGCCGTCGGCGGAAACTTCACGAACTGCAACTGCGGGCCTGACGCCCAGACCTGCGAGTCGCCGACTCAGCCGGTCGCCACGGTCGGTCTGTGCCTCGCCGACGGGACCCCGATCGCGGTCACCATCGTCCGGGACTGCGCCGGAACCATCACGTCCGAGGGCTGGATCAACCTCGTCACGGGCCAGCTCACGGCCGGCCCGCCACCGGCTGACGCGGGCGCATGCGACGCGGGCTGTGTCGACACCCTGTGCCGCCAGCTCTGCGACGACACGGACGGCGACGGCCAGCCGGACGCCACCTACTCGCAGCTGTGGTGCATCAAGGCCGACGGCACGGCGGAACTCGTCCTCACCTACCAGGACGACCCGTCGACGCCGTACACGCCCGTTGCGCCCGTCGACTGCACGTACGGCTGCGCCGAGACGGAGACGCTGACCCTGTGCGACGCCTCCGGGCCGTTCCTGCGCCGGTACACGTGGCTTCAGGACGTCGCCACGTTCCAGGACTTCGCCCTCGACGGCAGCACGCTCCACGTCGTCACCGGCACCGTCGGGGCGTGCGCCGGGGGAGGAGGCAGCGGCGCCGCACCGTGCGCCGAGCAGACCACGCCTGCGGCGACGCTCGGCCTGTGCCTCGCCGACGGAACACCGATCGCCGTCGTCATCACCCGCGACTGCGCCACCGACACCGTCACCCAGGACGGATGGATCAACCTCCTCACCGGCATGTTTTCCATGGGCGCGCCGCCGGCGGGTGCGGCAGCGTGCGGCGACTCCCGCGCCTTCGAGCTCGCCGGGCTGCTGTGCGACGTCCTCCCGGACGGCACGGTCGCCGGGCTCGTCCTCGTCGAGTACGAGTACAACGCGGACGGCTCCCTCGCCTCGGTGCGCCTGGTCGACCCCGCAACCGGCAGCACCTACACCCTGCAAGGAGAGCTGGGCGTCTGCCCGGGCGGCACCATCACGGCCGGCGCCGACCTCGACCTGATCGTCCTGTGCGACGTCCAGGCGGACGGCACGAGCACCCCGTTCCTGCGGGACTACCGGCGCGACCCGGATACGGGGCTGATCAACGGGCACACGGACTACGGCCTCGACGGCACCCTGTACACGGTGACCGGCACCGTCGGCCAGTGCACGCCCGACGCGGAGCCGTGCCGCAACACGAACGCGTTCCTGCTGTGCGACGCGCCGACCGACGGGACGCCGACGCCGACCGTCACCGACACCAACCCGACGCCGTACTACCCGTACGCGACGGGCGCCCCGGTCGCCGGCGCGCAAACCCTGTGGGACAGCGGCGCGCTGAACCTGCCGGCGGGGACGGCTCCGCAGCCCGGCACCCCCGGCAAGGTCAACATCCTCGCCGCGACGATCCAGGCGGCGCGCCCGGTCTGCGACACCGGCACCGCGCACGTCGCCGTGTCCCTCAACGTCCTCCAGCAGGGCCCGGACGACGGCTGCGCCGGGACCGGACACCTGCGGCTGTTCAACGGGACGACACAGACCTCCCTGGTCCTTCTCCCGGCCAACACCCCGGCCGGGTATTTTGGCACGGTCACCGTAGAGGCCGACGTCCCGGCCGCTGACCTCGCCGCCGGGAACATCGCCTTCGCGCTCGCCCTGGACGCCTACGACGACACCCCCGGCACCTGCTCGCCGAGCCCGCGCCGTACCGGCTGGCAGCTCTCCGCGTTCACGGCGACGGCGACGTACGACCAGGCCGGATGCGACACGCAGTTCCTCCGCACCGTCACCACCGACTGTGAGACCGGCGCTGTCGTGTCCGTCGCGGACAGCACCCTGGATGGCGCGCCGTACACGGTCAGCGGCGAGGCGGGACAGTGCTCGGCGGCCGGCGGCGGCTCCTGCTGCCCGGACACCCCATGCCCGGCGCAGAACATCATCGAGGCGTGCCGCTGCGACGACACCGACGCCGACGGCGTGAGCGACGTCGACTATGTGGAGCTCCTGGCGGTCGACTGCGCGGGCGCAATCACCAGCCTCGGCACGTACACCGCGGACCTGTCCGCCCCGTACACGCCGGTCGCCCCCGTCGACTGCGATGGGGGAGCGGCAGGCGCGGATCCGGCGTTCGGCGTCCAGGCCCGCCGTGTCGAACTCGCTGTCGGCGCCGCATGGGACGCCGCGGCGTGGCCCACGCTCCAGTCGGTCACGGCTGTCGCCTACGACGGCACCGGCACCGTCACCACCGTTGACGGCCCGTCCACCCTGCGCGGGGGAGAGACGGTCACCTGGAGCGTCGAGCGGGACGACGACGCCCGCCTTACCGGACCGCTGACCATCGCTGCGGCCACCGGCACCGTCACCGTCACCTTCACGATCGGAGTCATGCTGTGAGCGGATGCGGCTGTGGGCAGCCCGTCATCGTCAACGGGGCCCAGACACAGGCCCGAGTGGACGTCGAGACCGTCCTGCTGTGCGACGTCCTCGTGGACGGCACCGTGGCCGGCGTCGCCCTCGTCGAGCCGGTCTACGACACGGCCACCGGTCAGCGCGTGGCGACGCGCACCGTCGACCCGGCCACCGGCGCCACGTACACGCCGACCGGCACGCTCGGCCCGTGCGCCGCTGACGGCTGCGCCCGCCAGGTCGTGCAGACGACCAGGTGCGACGACGCCGACGGCGACGGAACCGGAGAGATCACCTACGTCGAGCTGTGGGCCGTCGACCCCTGCAACGGCGGCGACCCGGAGCTGATCGGCGCCTACCGCGACGGCGACCTCTCCCAGCCCTACACGCCGGTCACGCCCGTCGACTGCCCGCCGGCGACGGATTGCGCGTCGCCCACCACCCCGGTCGCGACGGTCGGCCTGTGCCTCGCGGACGGCACCCCGATTGCGGTGACCGTGCAGCGGGACTGCGACGGCGTGATCGTGTCCGAGGGGTGGATCAACCTCACGACGGGCGCGTACAGCGCGGGCGCCCCGCCGACCGGGACCGGCGCGTGCGGCGACTCCCAGAGCGTCCAGGTGTCCGGCACGTTCTGCGACGTCGACGCGGCGGGCGACGTCGTCGGCCTGGTCCTCGTCGAGTACTCGTACGCGGCGGACGGCACGATCGACAGCGTCCGCCTGGTCGACGCGACGACCGGCGCGACCTACACCCCGACCGGCACCGTCACCGTCTGTCCGGCAGGGACCGAGCAGCCCGAACAGGATGCCGTCCAGCTGTGCGACACGGCCGCCGACGGCACCGTGACGCCGTTCCTGAGGGACTACCGGCGCGACGAGACGGGCGCCATCGTCGGGCACAGCGACTACACCCTCGACGGGGCCGCCTACACCGTCCAGGGCACCGTGGCCATGTGCGAGCCGCAGGCGTGCACCGACTGCGAAACGCTGGTGCTGTGCGACGTGCCCACCGCCGCGCCGCTCAGGATCACCGGAAGCGCCGCCTCCGGAACCCTGGCCAACGGCGTCGGGTGGACGTCGGTGGACGGCGGGAACGCCTCGCCGATGGTCCCGAACCTGAGCAACGCTGACGGCTCGTGGTGGGGGCTGCACTCGTTCCCCCACGCCGTCACCGCGGCGACCCGGTGGACGTTCAACCGGCCGTCGATCGTCGAGTTCTCCGTGTACGTCCGCTACTACCCGACGTCTCCGGGCATCAGTTGGGCGCAGCTCCCCGCCGGGCTGGAAGTCGTCGACCTGCCGGACGGATACGCCTACAACGCGGCAACCGGTGTGCTGACCCGCACTGCGGACGGCGTGCCGGCCGACCCGTGCTCGTACGTGACCGACCCGCAGGTAGCGGGCAGCGCCCGGTTCCGCACCACCAGCGCGGTCACCTCCGTCACCACGGCACCGGCACCGAACAGCCGCGTCGCGGCGTGCGGCACGTTCTTCACCTACTGGGCCGGCGCCGTATCCGCGGTTCCCGCCGGCCCGTTCCTGCGGCACATCTGCCGCTCCTGCGACGGCACCGCCACCATCACGGACACCCTCCTCGACGGCACCACCGCCTACACGGTGGCCGGTACGCCTGGGGTGTGCCAGCCGTCGGAGGAGTCCGCCCAGAGCGACGTCGAACCTCTGCTGCTGTGCGACACCGCCGCCGACGGCACCGTGACCGAGTTCCTGCGGCACTACGTCTACGACGCCGCGACCGGTGCCCTGACCGAGCACCGAGACACCGCGCTGGATGGGCAGACCGACTACACGCCGACGGGCACGGTCGGCCAGTGCCAGCCCTCCGCGTGCGAGCTGACCCCGATCTGCGTCCGCCCCTCCGGGCGGGTGGAATTCCTGAGCAACCCGGGCGGGGCCACCAGCGGAGTCGATGCCGACTGGACATGGGGGCAGAGCCTCGCCGGCCCCTGGTTCCCGACCTACCGAGTCGGCGTCTTCCCCGGCTGGACCACCGTCGACCCGGGCACCGCGGAGGGCACGGCGCACTGGATCGCGCCGCACCCGGACAGCCAGCTCGCGAACACCGGCCAGCCGGGCGAGGGCCCGGCCATCACCGCAGGCACGCCCAACTGGTACGGGCGGGCATCGTTCCAACTGCCGTCGTTCGCCGCCCCGGCCACCATCCGGATCTCAGCGACCGCGCTCAACGCGGACCAGCTCGCCGTCGAGTGGCGGCTGAACGGCGGGGCCTGGCAGCCCGTCAACCGCAACCACACCCAGCCGCCCTACACCCTCGCCCCGACCGCCGTACCCGGCGCGCAGGCAGGCGTCAACGAGATCATCGTTCACGTCCAGGAGACCGTTTTCCCGACGGGCGCGGCCGGGATCCTCCTGCACGTCATCGCCGAGTACGACGTCGACGCGTCCGCCTACCTCCAGTGGACGCAGGTCGTCTGCACCGACGGCTCGCTGTACTACCTCGACGAGGCGGGCGTCCGGCAAGACGCCCTGCCGGACGGCTCGACGCTCGTCCCCTGCCCGGGGAGCACGGAGACGTGCGCGAAGACGGTCATCGAGCGGTGCGGCTGCGACGACACCGACGGCGACGGCATCGGTGACGTCACGTACACGGAGCTGTGGGCCGTCGACCCGTGCGGCGGCGCCGCGCCCGAGCTGCTCGGCGCGTTCCTCGACGGCGACCTGACACAGCCGTACACCCCGGTCGCGCCCGTCGAGTGCACCGCCGCTGACGTCCTGCCGGGGCCGCTGAGCACGGGCGTCCGCAACGTCACCGGCACCGCGGCGCAGGACATCGCCGCAGCGTTCCCCGGCCTCCAGAGCGTCACCCTGACCGTCCTGAGCGGCAGCATCCTCGCCACGATGAGCGACGGCACGAACGTGACGATCCCGGCCGGGATGACCATGACGTGGTCCGTCGCGCAGGACAGCGACACGGCGCTGGTGGCCGCCGCCTTCGCCGGGGCCACCGCCACCACCACCTATCTCCTCAACTGGACCTGGAAGTGAGGCGCTCCGTGACCACGCCCACCGGCACCGACAAGGCTCCGGCCCCGAACCCGCGCTACTTCACGAAGGAGGGCGAAGGCGTTCAGGTCGTCTACAACCTGCGAGACGCCTCTCCGTACGCCGAGCTGGGCTATGAGGAGGTCGACGAGGCCGCCTACCTGGCGAGCCTGCCCGATCCCACCGCAGCCCCGCTCCCGGCTCCCACAGGCGGTGAGTGATGGCGGGTAACTGCTGCGGCAGCGTCCGCGTCCAGCCGCGCCTCGACCCGGCCGCCTGCAACGCCCTCGAGCAGGGGGCGGCCGGAATGCTGGTGCCTCGCACCGAACTGTCCGGCGTCGCTCCCGGAACCGCAGTCGGCACCGCGCGGTCCGTCGACGTGGACGTAGCAGCCCCCGCGGTGGGAGCCTGCCCGGAGACGTGGACGGTCGGCGCTCGGCTGACGCCCGTCTCCGGGCAGACATCCGGGGCCGTGGCCCTTGACGCCGCTCCCGCCAGTACGTGGGTGCCCGTCACCGGGGCGCAGCTCGTCCTTCCGGAGGCCGGTGTCTATGAGGTGATCGCGGACGTTCAGGGGTCTATCGGATGGGCGGCCGGCGTCGGCAACGCGATCATTGACGCCCAGGTCTTCGACGTCACCGCCGGGGCCGCGATCCCGCTGAGTGCGCGGCGCATCATCCTGTTCACCGACCAGGGCGCCACGGCCACAACCGGAATCCAGGCCAACGCGTCGGCGGCTGCGCTGTACCAGGTGGCTGGTCCGACCACGATTCGGGTTGAGGGTTCCTGGCGTACGGACGTCGGAACCACCTTTCAGAAGGTCGTCTGGGCCACGAACTTCCGCTTCAAGAAGGTGGCCGACTGATGGCGGGGGCCTGCGGTCGTACGTACCGCATCGACCCGAAATTGGATCCGGCGGCGTGCAACGCCCTGACGGAATCCGCAGGCGGCCTGCTCGTGCCGCGTACAGAGGTCACGGGCATCGCTCCCGGAACCGCGGTCGGCACTGCGCGGTCCGTCGACGTGGACGTGACGCCACCGGCCGCCGAGGCGTGCCCGGAGAACTGGACGGTCGGAGCGCGGCTCACGCCCCTGTTCGGGTTGCGTAACGGTGGTATGGCGGACCTACGGACGTCGGCTCAGGGTCAGCAAGTGGTCTTGCCGAACAGGTCAGGTCTTGCTTCCCGAGCCGGGCGTCTACCGGCTTACCGCCCACGTCTTCGGCCTGGCGACCTGGAACTTCAACGGCCGGCACATCGCGTCCATGTCAGCCCTGTGGTTCAACACCACGACGAACGCGTTCGTGCCCGGCAGCCCGCGGTGGGTGCTCCTCCACGACGAGCCCGGCACGGTGAACCCGGAAACCGGCCTCAAGAGCATCGGCGGAAACGCGGTGTGCGAAGGGTTCGTCACCATCACGGCACCGACGACGTACGAGATCCGAGGACTGCGGGGCACCGGCGACGGGTCGGGCGCTGGCCAATGCCAACCTCCAGCACTACCTGACCGGCGGCATCCCCCAGCAGGCGATCATGTGGCAGAAGGTGGCCGACTGATGACGGGAACCGCCGCAAGCCTCAACCGGGTCGACGGGGCCTGGGTGCAGTCCGGCACCCTCGACTTCCTCCGATCGCTCACCGGGGCGAACCGGGCGTGGGAGGTCGTCACCGAAGTACCCGCGCTGACCATCCCGCGCGCTGGTGTGTGGGAGGTCGCCTACCAGGTGCGCGGCGTTTCCCTCCTCCCGGCGCCAGGCGCGGCGAACACCGACACGGGCGTCACCGCCGGCATGTACAAGAACGGTGCTCTCGTTCCAGGAACGGAAGCCATCGTGATCTACCACAACGAAGCCGCAGGGGATCAGGGCAAACAGATTCAGGCGACGGGCTCGCGGCAGTTTATCCACACGTTCGCGGCCGGAGACGCGGTGCAGCTCGGCGCGTACCGCCTCGGAACGAGTGGAACCGCCGCGGTGGTCAGCAACGGTGACGGCCGTACGTCCATCACGGCCCACTGGGTCGCCCCGGAAGAAGGAGACACCCCGGCATGACCGGAACAGCAGCCAGTCTCGACACCCGCGGCAACGGTTTCGCCGCGATGCCGGCGGGCGTCAACCTTGCGGCGGCCGCCTCCGGCGCGTTCGTCGACCTCGGTCTGTCGCTCGCACTCTCCACGCCCGGCACGTACCACCTGGACGCGATCGTCCGGGGCAACATCGGCAACATGTCCACGGGGGAGAACGCGGTCATCGTCGCCCGACTGTGGGACGTCACCGCAGGTGCCAGCGTGCCCAACAGTGAGGCGATCGTCGTGCAGATCGCCGAGTACGCCCAGGGCGCCGCTACGGCTTTGCAGTGGAACGGCTCCGCTGCCATCAGCGTCGAGTACAAGGCCACGAAGCCGGTTACGGTCCGGGTGGAAGCCGCGCGGATCGATATTGCCGGCACGACCGAGGTGGCCGGGATCGGTTCCGACACGCTCCAGCGCACCACCCTTCGCTACCAGCGGGTTGCCTGACCTCCCACGGAACCTTGCCCGTCGCCCACCATCCGCACGACGCTGCGCCACGAGCGTGGCCCAGCCCCTCACCCCTCCTGGAGGTCCGATCATGGCCGGTACGAGCGGATCCGTCGCGGGCACCCGCCCCGATGCCGAGTACGAGATCCTCTGCGACGACAACGGCAGCTTCCTGCGTCGGTACACCACCGACAACGGCGCGCCCGTCCTCGTCGACACCACCCTCGACGGCACGACCGCCTACGTTTCGACGGGCACCGTCCGGCGCTGCGACGTCGCCACGGCCAACCCGGTCATCGACTCCACGATCCAGCGGCAGGCCGGCGCCGGGAACGTGACGATCCCGGTCGGCGCCCGGTCGGTCACCGTCGTCGTCTACGCCGGTAACCCGACGCTCGCCATCGGCGGCGGCACGGCCGCAACGCTGGACCCGGGCACCTCGCTCACGTGGGGTGTGGACCGGGGCGGCAAGGTCGGCGAGAGCCTCCAGGACGCGTTCGTGTTCACGGGCGTGGCCGGCTCCAATTTCCTCGTGACGAGCACCCGCGAGATCTGATGAGCACAGACGGCGACTACGACCCGCCAGGGCGGCAGGTGGAGCGCGCGAAGGCGGTGACGGACGGCAACGGCATAGCCACCTTCAACTGGCCCGCAGGTGCCTTCGCAGGGCCGCCCGTCGTCGCCCTGGCGGTCGAAACCGGGGCCGGGTTCCGCTCGGCCCGCATCGCGTCCAACACGGCCGCGCAGACCACCGTGCACGTCCTCGCTGCCACCGGCGTGACGCTCCTCGGCATCGGTGTTCTGGCGGCTGGCGCGAACGCCCCTGGGGTCACCGTTCACGCGACGGCGACGGCCCCGTGAACACTCCTGCCGGTGCCAGAAACGAGGTCTCCTGAATGCGGCTCCTTGTCCTCCTACCGGAGCACGAACCCCCCGCGTGCTTGCGCATGATGGCGGCGGCCGGGCATGAGGTGCATCTCGTCGCCACCGTCCGTCGGCGGGACAACCCGCGCGAGGTGGACGGAGTGCGGGTGTGGCCGCTCGGCTACTGGTGGCGGGCCAAGCAGGCAGCCCGCCCCGATGTGGTTGTGACGGTGGCCGGCGACCGGCAGGCCGAGCGGCTCATGCCGAATCTGCGGCGCGTGCCGCTGCTCGTGCTGCCGCACACCGATGCGGACTTCGGTGAGCTCGAGGAGGCGTGTATCCGGCCGCTGCCTGCACACCAGCAGGCGCAGGCCCGCGTCACGGTGCCGGACGACCCGCTTGCGGGGGAGCCGATCAAGGTGGTGGCGTGGATCCACTACGGGGTCCCCTACCGGCGGGCGGGCTCGGAGACGATGCTTCAGACGATGATGTGCGGCCTGCGCGATGCGGGTATGGGCGTGCTCGTCGTGTGCTCGTCGATGCCGGAAGCGCCGCCGTCGTGGGAGGTGGACGGCGTCCCTTACCTGCACCTCGGGCCGCGCGCGGCCGAGCTGCTGTTCCGGTCGGTGCGACCGCAGGTGATGGTGACCCACCACAACTATGCGGCGCGCGCGACCGGCCTGGCGCGGGAGATCGGGGCGCGGTCGGTGCTGCTGATGCACTCGGACCACGACTACTCGGCCCGCTCGATGCAGGCCGGCCCGCACATGATCGTCTACAACACGGAGTGGGTGAGGGCATCGCTGGCCCTCCGCTATCTCGAAGTCGACCGGACTCCGTCCCTGATCGTGCACCCGCCTGTCGTCCCCGACGAGCACCGGTCGGATGGGGGAGGGGATCAGGTGACGCTCGTCAACCTCTCGTCCGACAAGGGCGTCTACACGTGGCGGGCGGCTGCCCGCACGTTGCCCGGGCTGCCGTTCCTCGGTGTGACCGGAGCGCACGGCATCCAGGTCACAGCACCGCTCGCGCCGAACATGCGCGTGATCCGGCAGACCTCGGACATGCGCGCCGACGTGTGGACGCGGACACGGGTGTTGCTGGTGCCCAGCGTGTACGAGTCGTACGGCATGGCCGCGGTGGAGGCCCTCGCGTCAGGTATCCCCGTCATCGCGCACCCCACCCCGGGCCTGCGCGAGGCCCTTGGGGACGGTGCCACGTTCATCGACCGGGCAGACGTCCGCTCGTGGGTGGCGGCGATCAGAGAGCTGTACGCGGAAGGCGATCGGCGCGCCGAGGCCACCAGGGCGGCGCTGGCGCGCAGCGCGTTCCTTGCCGACCAGATGGATGTCGAGTTGAAGCAGTGGGCGCAAGCTGTGCAAGAAGTGGCGGGTGTCTGATGGGAGTGACCGGAAGCTACACGTCCCCGCCCACCGCTCACACCGCCTCTGACCTGCGACGACGCATGCGTCCGAAGGGCAACTATGGGATAATGAATGAAAGTTGACCCCCGCGACCGCGCCAACAGTCCGGGGGTCGTGGACGATCCTGTGTGAGAGGAATCGACGTGCCTCATGGTAGGTGCGCCGTTCTCGACTGCCCCAACGAGGGCCGTTTGATCAACGGCATATGCGAAGCCTGCTACGGCTGGATGCGCAACAACCCTGGCAGGGACCCCGTCGGCCGTAGGCGCCGGAACGCCGCACCAGCAGACGGGCAGTGCACCATTGTTGAGCGCGACGGCAAGAAGTGCACAGCCTCCTACTTCGGCAAGGGGAAGTGTCAACGGCACTATGAGCGGGTCCGCGACCACGGCAGCCCGCACGTGGTGTTGTTCCGGTCTCCTGAGGAGATAAGGGCGGAGCTGCTCGCTGCCGCATCCTCGACCACAGATGAATGCATCATTGCCACGGGCGCGGACGCGCGCCGACAGGTACGCGTAGACGGCAGTGACATGGCTGTGGCCCGAGCGGTCTGGTCCCTGGCGAACGGCGACCCAGGTGAGTCGCACGTGCTGCACAGCTGCAACGGAGGATCCGGCGAGCACGGCTGCATCAACATCCGCCACCTGCGCCTTGGGACGCACGCCGAGAACATGCGGGACAAGCTGGAGGCGGAGAGGCAGGCGCGCGGAGAGACGCATGGGTTGCACAAGCTCACGGAGCAGGACGTGCGCGAGATCCGTCGCCGCTACCTCCCCGGGCGCGGGCGCCGCGGCGGCAATGGCAGGCAGCTCGCCGAGGAGTTCGGGGTGTCGCCGGTCACCATCAGTCAGGTGGCGAATCACAAGAGCTGGGGATGGCTCGCCGACTGACGCCCTTTGCCGCGCCCGGTACCGGCCGGGCGCGGCTCGCCTCCGCGTGGTGGCCTCTGGCTAGCCTCGCGCTTTCACGAGGGCTGCCGTCCGGCAGCTGAGCAAGCAAGCAGAAAAGTGCCTCTGACCAGCTCTGACCAGCAAGAATGAGGATTGTCGAGGTCCCTGTTCGTGCTCCAGCCGGAGGCACTTTCCAGGTGAAGAAGCGCATCGGGTCCTACCCGCGCGTCCGCGTCGAGGGCGGCGGCCACGGGGTGGTTTCCCAGGCCGGGGCGTACTGCTGGTCGAGACCATTCGGTCTAGGCAGCGCGACCGTGCTGCCTATGGACCCAGCACACACGGCGTCAGTCGGCGCGGCGTCCGCAGTATTCCCGCAGGCAGCGGTGTACGGCTTCGGGGTCGATACCGTTGCTCTCGAGGAATCCGGCGCTGGCCTCGGCCAGGCACTCGAGCAGACCGCAGAGGCGGTGGTCGCCGCCTCCCGGACCGGCGGGCGGCCGGTCTCCGCCGGGCAGTGCAATGGCGGTCAGTGACTGCTCGCGGGTGAACGGCGTGCCGCGGATGGTCAGTCCATCGGCGACGACGCGCACGTGATAGGTGCCGGGGAGAGGGGTGGGAACGTCGGCCTCGAACAGGCCCGGACCGGTCTCGGCCAGGACGGTGGTGGTCGTCCCTGCCGGTCCGGTGACCTCGGCCTGTACAGCTGCCCTGTGGTCAACGGGAAGCCCGTATTCAGTCAGGACCGCACTCACCTGCGCCGAGCTACCTGGTTCGATGCTGGACTGGTTAAGGGTCGCTTGCATGCGCAGGTTCGACCAGGCATAGGCGCTCAAGGAGTACCGCGCGCCGAGCGCGCTGGCCCGGGCGCGGGCCTCTCTGTCTTCGAGGCTGCCGAGCGCGTCCTCCCATTGGCCTTCGTTGATCGTGAGTACGGCGTTCCAGGTGCCGGCGTGGGCACCGTCACCGATAGCCACCGGCAGTGTGTACCGGTAGTAGCGCATCTGCATTCCCTCGCCAGCCTGCACTCCGAACGAAGTAGCGGAATTGACGTCGATGGTGGCGCCGTCCGGGGTTTCCAGCGCGAAGTCGACGACGGGCAAGTCGTCGAGCATGACGACGGTGGCGTCGATATCGGACTCGGTCAGGGTGAACGGGATGCGGAGCTCAACGCCCGGCGCGAGGTATCCACTGGGGTCGGTGACGATGGCGGTGTTGGTGACCTTGGCGAGGATTTGCAGGAAGAATTTACTGAGGCGGAAGTAGTCGTCGGTACCAGGCGTGAGTTGGCCGGTGAGCAGCATGTAGCCGCCGGTATTGTGGGCGAGCATTCGCAGGGCTGCGGTGCTGACCTGGGTTTCGCTGCCCAGTCCGATCGCGAAGGTGCGCTGGTCGATGGAACCCGCAACGCTGTCGATGGACGCTGGCTGGTTCTCCAGTCCGTCGGTAAAGACGATGAGTGCTTTGTCCTGGTAGTCGGCCGCCGGTACGGCGTTGAGGACGTTGCGGGCCATCATGACCCCGTCGCCAATGGAGGTCTCGCCATTGATGTTGGTGGCGTGACCGCCGATCGAGGCCAGCGCCTGGACCCGCGCCGGGTCGAAGTCACCGCCGGGGCCGATCCGGGTAATCGGCAGGCCGGGGAATGCAGGATCGTTGACGGGGTAGGCGTCGGTGTCGAACCGGATCAGGCCGATGCCGTTGTCCTCCTGGATGAGCTGGGCGAAGCGCCCGGCGGCCTCGCGTAGTACCTGCACCCGGGTGGCGCTGCCGGTACCGGCTGGTTGGTCCATGCTGCCCGACTGGTCCAGCGCCAGCATCACCCCGACGGTGGGACGGGCGATCGAGTTGCCCTTCAAGGTGAACGTGAAATCCTGGCCGTTCTCATCGCAGTGGATAGTGACGCTGTCGTTCGGCGCGACCGTGTTTGCGGACTGGCCTTGCATGCCGAACCACAACCGGACCTCGGTGTAGGGCACCAGCGAGTGCGGCACGGTACGTGTCGGTGTGAGCACTGTGTACGGGTTGCCGGGCGAAGATGTAACGCGCAGAGTCGCCGGACCACAGGCGAACAGCCGAAAGACCGCGGCTCGCGCGGTGGTCTCACCGGTGGGTACGTCGTTGAATACGATCTCGTTCCCCGCGTTCATGAGCTGCAGGAACCTCATCTGGGGCACGGTGTCGTAGCACGGTGGGGCGACGATCGATGGATCCTTGTAGGTCTTGACCACCTGCTGGTTCTCCGGCGGTGCCCACGGCCTCAGTTGAAGGCTCGGGTTTGCCGCGTTGCCGGCCCACGGCTCGACCGGGCCGTTGAGGCCGGGGTCGCCGGTGTCGTCCTGGTAGACAGCCGCCGGATTGAGCCGGTCCGGATGCCCTGTCTGCGTCTGCCACATCGCGAAGAGCCGGTCCACGTTGGAGTGCAGCAGGAACACGAACGGGTCGTGGAAGGAGAAATGCTTCTGAGGAAGTGTGCCGCCGATGTATCCGTGCGCGTCGGAATGAGCCTGCTGGATACGATCGTTGAAGATTCTCCAAGTGGGGGCGGTGGCGATGTCGTTGTCACTGACAGTTGTCGGTGTACCAAGTGACGAGCTGCCGCCGTTCACTTGCCGCCAGATATGGGTGTGGCCGCCTCCCTCGGTGGATTCGAAGTTGGCCAGGGGTGGTCCGGCGTCGCCCTGATCTGAACCCATGAATGAACTGGTGAACAGATTCGCCCGGCCGCCAGCGGTGCTGCGCGGGTCGACGGACCAGTCCCAATAGTGCAGCGAAAGATCCGGATCCACCTCGCGGATCAGTGCCTCAAACCGGTTGACCAACTCCCGGTGCCATGGCACGAAACCCGGCCCCACATGCACATCCACTCCAGCAAGATGCGCGTTTTTATGGATATCCTCCTGCTTATCCCAGTACGAAACACCGTCACCGTAGAACTTCGCCGTATTCAATTGCAAGATCGCCACGATCAGTCGGTCTCGTTCCGCCTGACTCACCTTCGCGACGTCGCGGCGAATACCATCCCCAAGTGCCATGAGAAGCAGCTCCTTCACGCGGACTGAGGAATTGGATCACCCGAGTCCGATCTAAAGAGGCACACATCCCTACCGCGGAGGCGCACCGCAAGCGGGCCAGCTACTCACCAGGTATACGTCCCCTCCATGAGCGTCGCCATTCGAGACTGCTGTGGCTGAGGCTTCCACGGCCGGGTGAGCAGAGAACGCTCGTATGGCGTCACCCAAGCAGTGAGCGGTGCACCGTTGCAGATCGTTCAAGCGAGCTGAGCCCAAGAATGAGGATTGTCGAGGTCCCTGTTCCTGCTCCAGCCGGAGGCACTTTCCAGGTGAAGAAGCGCATCGGGTCCTACCCGCGTGTCCGCGTCGAAGGCGGCGGCCACGGGGTGGTCTCCCAGGCCGGGGGCATACTGCTGGTCGAGACCATTCGCAAGACTGGTCTGGACACCGCGATATCGAAGGCGCTCGCTCCGTGGCGGCGCACTCGGGCGGTGCACGATCCGGGCAAGATCCTGCTGGATGTGGCGCTCGCGGTCGCGTTCGGCGGGGACTGCCTGGCCGATGCCGGGATACTGCGGGCCGAGCCGGCGGTGTTCGGGCCGGTGGCCTCTGACCCGACCGTCTCCCGGCTCATCGACACCCTTGCCACAGCCGGTCCGAAAGCTCTGACTGCGATCCGGTCCGCTCGGGCCGAAGTACGCGAGCAGGTCTGGCAATTGGCCGGGACCTCGTCGCCGGACGCAGCAGGTCAGGTGATCGTGGACTTGGACGGGGTGCTGGTACTGGCCCACTCCTATAAGCAGGGCCCTTGAGAAGTCTTGAGGTGGGCGGTTCGCCTGCTGAGCACCGGATGTGACGTCTTGTCAGCTTCTGTCGGCAGCGACCCTGGACGCAGAACAGGCATGGATGCTGGTGATCATGTGGGTGTCGAGTCCGTATGACCACCGAGCGAGTCCATGCCTGCGCACCCATCCTCCCGCATGCCGTCATGTCTCCAGCAACTGGGGGACGCCTCCGGGCCTGCCCCGCTGAGAACGGTCGCTGACCTGCGGAATTATCTAGCCACGGTGCCTGACCCACGGGCCCGTCGAGGTATCCGTCACCCATGGACGGCCCTGCTCACCGCTGCGGCCGCCGCCGTTCTGGCCGGCGCTGCCTCGATCACAGCGATCGGCGAGTGGGTCGCCGACGCCCCGCAGCGCGTCCTGGCCCTGCTCGGGTTCCGGCCCGATCCGCTGACCGGCCTGATCCGCCCGCCCCATGCCACGACCATCCGCCTCGTCCTGGCCGCCGCGGACGGTGACGCACTGGACCGCGCCATCGGACACTTCCTCCAGGAACGCAAGGCCCCAGCCTCGGGACGGAAGATCATCGCCGTCGACGGCAAGACTCTCCGCGGTTCCCGCACCGCGAAACAGCCGGCCGTCGCCCTGATCGCAGCGATGACGCACAGCGGCCAGGTCCTCGCCCAACGACAGATCGACGGGAAGAGCAACGAGATCCCGGCCTTCGCTCCACTCCTGGACAGCATCGATCTGACCGGCGCCGTCATCACCGCCGACGCCCTGCACACCCAGCACGACCACGCCACCTACCTGCACAAACGCGGAGCCCACTACCTCGCCGTGGTGAAAAGGAACCACCCCGCTCTCCACGAGAGCGTCCGGCGCCTGCCCTGGCGCGACGTCCGCCTGGACCACTACGAACGCGGACGGGCCCACCACCGCGACGAGATCCGCCGTCTGAAGACCGCCACGTTCGCCCACCTCGACTACCCCCATGCCCGCCAGGCCCTCCAAGTCGTGCGCTGGAGACGCGATCTGAGCACGGCCAAGCTGACGATCGAACGGATCTACCTGGTCACGAGCCTGCCACCCGGCGCGGCCACGGGCAGCGAACTCGCCACCTGGATCCGTGGCCACTGGCGCATCGAGAACCAGCTCCACCACGTCCGCGACCGCACCTTCCACGAGGACGCCTCGAAGACCCGCACCCGCCGCCTGCCCCGCGTCATGGCCGGCCTGCGCAACCTCGCCATCGGTATCCACCGCCAGGACGGACACACCAACATCGCAGCCGCCCTCCGCCGCACCGCCCGTGACCACCTACGGCCCCTCACTGCCCTCGGGCTGGCATGACGAACCCGGACACAAGATCACTTCTCAAAGACCCTGCTCCTATAAGCAGGATGCCGCCGCGACCTGGAAGAAAACCTACGGACACCACCCGCTGATGGGCTTCGTCGACCACGGCCGCGGCGGCACTGGAGAGCCGGTGGCCGCGCTGCTGCGGCCCGGGAACGCAGGCAGCAACACCGCCGCCGACCACGTCACCGCCGCCCAACTCGCCTTGGCCCAGCTCCCCAAGCGTCACCGGCGCGGTCGGTCCACACTGATCCGCACCGACTCCGGCGGCGGCACGCAGGAGTTTGTCGCCTGGCTCGCCAAGCGCGGCCGGTGGCTGTCGTGCTCGGTCGGGATGACCATCACCGACGCCATTCACCAGGCTGTGCTGAAGGCCCCGGCCTCCGCCTGGACGCCCGCCATCGAACCGGGCGGCGAGATTCGCGACGGCGCCTGGGTCGCCGAGCTCGACGGTGACGTACTGGAGGGCTGGCCCAAGGGGATGCGCCTGATCGTACGCAAAGAACGGCCCCACCCTGGCGCCCAGTTGCGCTTCACCGACGCCGACGGCCTACGGCTCACCTGCTTCGCCACCAACACCACCGGCGTCCCGATCGCCTCACTCGAACTGCGGCACCGCCAGCGAGCACGGGCCGAGGACCGTATTCGGGCCGCCCGTGCCACCGGCCTGCGCAACCTGCCCTTGCATGACGCCGCGCAGAACCAGATCTGGCTGGAGATCGTCCAGATCGCCCTGGACCTGCTCGCCTGGCTACCGATGCTCGCCCTCGTCGGCCAGGCCAGGCGGTGGGAGCCGAAGAAGCTCCGCCTGCGGCTGTTCTCCGCCGCCGCCCAGCTCGTCACCACCGCCCGTCGCCGGCACCTGAGGTTCACCTGCCACTGGCCCTGGACCGACGTGATCACCAGCGCGATCCAACAGCTCGCAGCCCTTCCGAACCCCGGCTGACCAGCAGCGTCCACCGTCCCGACGAGCCTGATCAATCACCGGAACCGTGGAACCCGGCGCCTACCTGGTGCGACAGCCGGGCCATCAGCACACCCACACTCGGCCCGAACAACCGAAACGGCCCGCCCAGCACACCGAGGGACCGTCACGAAATTTCGAGGCTAGACTTGCCGTAGCCGCTGGTTTTGGGCCGGGCTCCTGTAGTTCAGGAGGTCCCGGCAATGTCATGCCCACTGATTGCAAACGCCGATGTGATCAGATTGACCAGGCTCGACCAGTGCGGTAACCCCGTCTGCGGCGAGGACAACGGCTTCGTCTTCGAATGTTTCAGCTCATTGAGCATGAATGTGAATTCGGATGACGGAGACGACATTCAGTACAAAGCGGCAAATGGGAAAGTCTGTGGCTTCAAGCGGGGCTGCCCGACGTTCAACGGGTTGGACCTGGAGCTCAACGTCTTCAGCGTCTCCCCGGAGATGATCGAGATCCTCACCGGCAACCCTGTATACCTCGGCTACGACGGCACTCCGATCGGCTTCGACACCTGCTCCATCGAGTGCAACACGGGGTTCGCCGTAGAGCTGTGGGCGGAAGTCCTCGGCGAGGAGTGCGCGGACGGCGCCCAGGGCCAGTGGCTGTACTGGTTGATGCCGTGGGTGACCAACGGGATCATCGGCGACCTGGAGATCGGGTCAGAGGCGGTCACGCTCCAGATCACCGGCTCCACCCGCGCCGGCGGCTCGTGGGGTGTCGGCCCGTACGACGTGCAGCCGCTCGACGCGGCCGGCACGCCGGGGCCGATGCTCACGCCGCTCAGCTCGTCGTGCCACCGCCGCACGTTCCTCACGACGATCGCCCCGCCGGAGCCGTCGTGTGACTACACGCCGGTGACGTGCGACTCCATGTCTCTCGCCTCGTAATGGAGTTGCCCGACATCGTCGTTCCGGTGAGGGAAGGGTCCCACAACGAGCAGCTGCGGTATGCGCTGCGCTCGTGGGTGGCGAACCTTCCGCACCGGCGCGTCTGGGTGGTCGGCTTCCGGCCGTGGTGGGCGGTCGGTGTCGGCCACATCCCCACCGACCAGCGGCTCACCCCCGCCTACGTCAACACCACCACGGCGATGCGCGCCGCATGCGAGCACCCAGAGGTGTCCGACCCGTTCCTGTGGGCCAACGACGACTTCTTCGTCATGCGCCCGCAGGAGGCGCCGTTCCCCGTGTTCCACCGCGGGCCGGTCCGCGAGGTGTTCGCCCAGTACGGGACCCGCTCCAGCGCGTACGTGGCGGCGATGCGGGAGACGCACGCCTTTCTCGTCGGCCTCGGGCATGAGGAGCCGACGTCGTTCGAGCTGCACGTGCCGCTGCCCGTCCGTAAGGACGGCATGCTGCACGCCCTGGACGTCGGTGAGGGCCACGACGTCCACAAGCGCACCGTGTACGGGGCCGTCAACGGCGTCACCGGCATCCAGATGCGGGACGTCAAGATCGCCCGACGCGGCCCCCAGTTCGACGCCGCCTCGGCGTTCCTGTCGACCATGCCCGACTCCTTCCACAACGGTGCGGTCGGCCGGCACATCCGCGGCGCGTTCCCAGACCCGTGCCCGTACGAGGGGCGGAGGACACGCTGATGTCAGGAGGCGGATTCCTCATCGGGGGCGTCCAGCCATGCCCACGTCCTGCGGGCGACGATCTTCGTGATCGTCCTACGGCTCACCGGGTATCGCTCGGAGATCGCATGGTGCGGCATGCCCGACGAGGAGAGTGTGCGTATCTCGCGCACCGCTTCGCGATTCAGTTTCGCGTTCCCGTGCGCTTCGCCACGTACGTAAGGGAGGACGGTCCGACCGGCCTCGTTCCGGTCCCGGTTGTTGTCGGCGTCGTTGCCCAGCCGCAGGTGCCTGACGTTGATGCAGCCGAAGTCGCCCGACCCGCCGCTGCACTTGTGGAGGACCAGCCGGTCACCAGGGTCGCCGTAGCGCTCGATCCATGCTTGGCGGGCTGCCGTGTGGCGGACGCCGTCGACCCTCACCACGCAGCGCTCCCCGCTGTATCAGGGCGGAATGACGCACTCGTCGGTGTCCATCCAGGCGGCTCGCCGGACGAAAGCCCTGTGGGCGTCACGCACGTTGGTCAACGGCGATCCATGCTTCCGAAAGCGCTGGTAGTGCTTGCCGCACATGTTGTTGCTCTTATGGGCGCCTGCGCATCGAACACTGTCCTCGATGACCTGACAGGTGCGTTCCTGGCGGCGCTTGTATTCACACGGCATGCAGCGCTCGGACCGCTTATCCGACAGCTCGCCGCAGTCCACGCACGGCGTCTCGCTGGGCACACAACCTCCTTGGGGAACACGTGGCGCTTGGGAACATGATATGTGATCCGTGGCCGTTCGAACCCGGCTGCTGCAAGCTGCCGGACGGTGTCGACCAGGACGTCATCGACCGCAAGCGCGCCGCCGCGACGTTCATCCTGTGGGCGTTGTCCGGCCGCAGGCTGGGGCCGTCGTGCCCGTACACGGTGCGGCCGTGCCGTAAGCGGTGCATGGACGCCTACCCGCTGACCGTGCGCTGGCAGACGGCCGGCCCGTGGATTCCCTACCTGGGCCGGGACGGGGCCTGGCGGAACGCGAGCGTGTGCGGCTGCCAGTCCGACTGCTCGTGCGGTGAGCTGTGCGAGGTCCGCCTCGAGGGCCCGGTGCACGACGTCCTGGCCGTCGAGGTCGACGGCGAGACCCTCCCGGCGGACGCCTACCGTGTCGACGCCTCCGGGCTCCTGGTGCGCACGGACGGCGGGTGCTGGCCCGACTGCCAGGACATGGCCGCCGCGTGCGGCGCCCCAGACACCTTCTGCGTCACGTACCGGATCGGGCTGCCGCTCGACGAGGCCGCGATCGACGCGTTCAGTGCGCTGGTCTGCCACCTCGTGAAGGACTGCGCCGACGGCTGCGGCTGCAAGGTGTCGACGAACCGGAACCTGTCCCGGCTGTCGCGGCAGGGCGTCGAGCTGGAGTTCGCCGACCCGACGCTCATCTACTCGGAGATGCGGACCGGCCTCCCCGCGGTCGACATGTGGCTGAACGCCGTCAACCCCTACCGGCAGACGTCGCCGAGCAGGGTCTACAGCCCGGACCTCAAGCGCCCACGCATCCAGACCTGGCCGTAGAAGGGACCGCTGTGCCGCTCCTGCCCCTCGCCATTCACGAGGCCGCCTCAGACCTCCTCAACTGCGTGTGCGCCACCCTCGACGACATGGCCACACAAGTCGAGGACTACCCTGGCTGCCCGACGTGCCGCCGCTGCCTTGTGCCGGGCCTGCCCGCCTGGGACGAGTGCTCCGACCCGTGCACCGGCGACGTCGGCGGCCAGCTCACCGTGAACCTGAGCCGCATGTACGGGTCGACGAACTTCCCCGCCGAGGACACCAGTCCGCAGAACATACGCGGCTGCATCCCGCCCCTGTCGACGGCTGTCGAGCTGGTGGTGACGGTGCTGCGGTGTGCGCCGGGCCCGACCGAAGAGGGCTGCCCGCCGTCGTGCGATGACCTCGAAGCGGCGGCCCGCATCACCCACATCGACGCGGTCGCCGTGTTCAACGCCATCACGTGCTGTCTGGCCGCGACCGGAGGACGGCGGCGGCGCGGCCGGCCGTACATCCTCGGCCGCCAGCAGACTCTCGGCCCGCAAGGCGGCTGCGTCGGCGTCGAGCAGCGCGTCACGATCTCGCTGCCGGGCTGCAAATGCCCGGAGGTCGACTGTGAGTGTTGAGGTGCGGATCGAGCCCGGCCGGATCGCCCGGCTCCTGCGGGCCCGGGGCGGCATCGCCTACCGGCGGATGAGTGCGCGCACCGAGCGCGTCGCCCGGATCGCGGAGGCGGAAGCGCCCGGGTCCATGGGCCGGTACATCTCGTGGAAGGTGCAGGAGGGGCCCCGCGGCCTGGAGGGCGTCATCGTGTGCGACCACCCGGCCGTCCGCTGCGTCCTCGACGGCACGAGGCCTCACCTGATCCGCCCGAGGAGGCCCAAGGGCGTGCTCCGATTCGAGGTGGATGGGCGCGTCGTCTTCACGAGACTGGTCCGACACCCCGGCAGTAGGCCCAATGACTTCATGGCCCGCGCGTTGCGCCTCGGGCGTTGATCGTACTCGCGGCATATGGAGTAGTCCTCGTCGCCATTTGTGACGGTCCTGCTTAGTGTCGGAATTGGTCTGCCCGGCAAATTGTGAGGAGCGTGTGATGGTTGACGAGGGGACCAACTACGTTTCCGGGGCCGGGCGGCTCTCGACGCGGCCTGATCTGGGTGAATGGGTGCGTGGCGATGCCTTTTTTGGTCTGGGTTTGGCGCCCGGCGCCGCCATCCGGAAACGCGAGCTTCCGACGCCTCCTCCCCCTGAAAAAAGCCCTGGGCTTCTGAGTCGCATTGCCGACGTCCTACTCCCAGCGCGGCGGGAGCAAAGTGGGCACACTCGCCCATCCGGAGAGGGCAAGGAGCCCCCGGCAGCTGATCCGATTCTGACGCTCGCCTATGAAGCTCTGAGCGCCCGACTCAACAGTCAGAGCACCACGCTTGAAAGTTTGCGTACGCGCGCGACGGGGATTCTTAGCGTCGCGGCTCTTGTGACTTCCTTCGCGGCTGGTATTGGCATGATTAATACCGATCCGGAAAAGGGGGATTTGCTGCCAACCTGGGCGCCGTGGGCGCTTCTTGGAATTCTCACGGTTATGGGATACTGCGTCATGCGCGTTCTCTGGCCCTATAAGCGATGGGCATATGGGCCGTCCGGGAAGGTGATCATCGAACTCTGGGAGAAAAATCGGACCGAGAATGAAGTACGGGAAGTGGTGGCGCGTGAGATGGTGAGGGCTCGCGACCGCAATGAGGGTCAGGTGGTGAAGCGGGCTTGGTACTACCGTGGCGCGGTTGTTCTGCTCTTGGCGGAGACCCTGACGCTCGTTGCTGCCATTGCGGAGCAGGCTACGACCTAGCGCATGAGCCATGGGTCCAACGTCACCCCTGGACTACGCTTCCGGATGCGCCGCTGGTTTTGGGCCGGGCGAGGAGCGGGAGACAAGGGCAGGTCCGTGGCCACTCGCAGCTTTGCGCTGAACACTGCACCGCACGTCGCCGAGATCGGCGCGACGAAACTGGAGTTCCAACCCGAGGTGTTCGGGGACGAGTTCATGGATGCCTATGTCGAGCTGCGGGAAGCGCAGAAGGCCAAGGGCGTCGACATGGACAACCTCACCGACGCCGACGCCGAGGACGTACGTCGCACCGTCCGAGCGCTGCGCCTGTTCCTCGCCCGGCAGATGCTGGAGGACTCCGCGGCCCTCTTCCTGCGCCTGAACGTCGTCAAGGACGGCGAGACGCTGAAGACGTTCGCCGACTTCGACCAGGCCGAGAAGTACGCCGGCCAGCACAAGGGCTCCCGCGTCGTCGACGCGCTGCGCCTGCCCACCCGAGTCATCGTGGAGCTCCTGGAATGGGTGGTCGAGCTGTACGGCGGTGGTAACCGCCCTACTACGTCGTCTGCCGCATCCTCGACTCCGTCGCGGCAGGCTGGGAGGCGTGGGACGGGAGTCTCGCCCTCGAAGGCGTCGACCCGCACGTCTGGCCGCTGAGGCGGCTCCTGAACGCGGCCGAGGTCGCCATGGACGCAGCGGCGGAGGACGACACGGCGCGCGCCCGCAACCGGGCTCAGCTGTACGCCCCGCCGAAGGGGACGCGCAGGCAGTCGGCGGGAGGGGCGCGGCCTCCCACTGCGGCACGCATGGATGCGAGCCAGGCACGGGCGTTGATGTCGCAGGCGGCGGCCGACGACGCGCGAGCTCAAGGCCGCAGGTAGACGGATAATCTGGAGATCACGGCAGGCCTTCACGCGCTGCTGTAGCCGCTGGTTCTGGGCCGGGCAACCACACGCGAAAGCGGGGTTGCCCGGTGGCTGGCGAGGACGAGGACTACGGGTCCGCGCGCATCACGATCACGCTGGACGACCGCGGGATCGTCGCGGACGCCCGCGACCTCGGCATACGCATCCAGCGGGCCCTGGACCGTGCGACGCGCAACGCCGGCGACCAGATCCGCCGCAACATCCAGCGCGGCCTGGACGCGGCCGCCGTTACCGTCCGCGTCGACCCGGACCTGCGGCGCTTCGACGCGCAACTCCTGAGCGGGCTCCGCTCCCTCCACTCGATCGACATTCCGGTCGCCCCGGACCTGACGGGGTTCGTCGAGCGTCTGCGAGCCGCGCTCGCCGGCGAAGAGATACAGGTCCGCGTCATCCCAGACCTGTCGGACTTCGACGCGCGGATCCGGGCGCACCGCCCGCCGGACGTCACGGTCAACGCGAACGTGGACGTCGACAACGACCGGTTCACGCGGGCCCTGGGCGGCCTGGGCAGGGTGGCTGGCCGTCTCGGTTCGACGCTCACGTCCGCGCTCCGCTTCGGGGCGCTGGGGATCGCGGCGGCGGGCGCCGCGCAGGGCGTCGTCGCGCTGACGGCGGCGCTCGCCCCGGCCGCCGGGATCGTCGCGG
The DNA here is from genome assembly GCF_040299045.1 of Streptomyces sp. NPDC001027. Lineage (NCBI taxonomy): Bacteria > Bacillati > Actinomycetota > Actinomycetes > Kitasatosporales > Streptomycetaceae > Streptomyces > Streptomyces sp. NPDC001027. Next base: position 14,882 of record NZ_JBEPBI010000019.1, on the reverse strand, counting down.
CGTTCCCCGCCGCGATCATCGGCGCGAAGATCGCGCTCGGCACGCTCAAGCTCGCTGTCCTCGGTGTGTCCGACGCGCTGTCGGCGGCCCTGTCGGGGGACGCCGAGGCGTTCCAGAAGGCGCTGGACAAGCTGGCCCCGGCGGCGCAGAAGGCGGTCGCCGCTGTCCGGGATTTGGCGCCGCGGCTGAAGGCCGTCCAGCAGTCCATTCAGCAGGCGTTCTTCGCCCAGTTCGCGGACGACGTCGGCGCGGCGATCAAGAACCTGCTGCCGCTGCGGACGCAGCTCACCGGCCTGGCGGCGGTGTTCGGGAAGGCCGCCGACGAGGGCCTGAAGTTCGCGGCGTCGCAGCAGGCTGTCGGGCCGCTGCGCGCGATCATTCAGGGCACCACGCAGGCCGCGTCGGGGCTCCAGGCGATCGTCGCGCCTCTGGCGAAGGGTTTCCTCGACGTCGGCGCGGCGGTGTCGCAGGCCTTCGGTACGCAGGTCGGCGCCGGCATCGCCCAAGTCGGCGCGCAGATCGGGACGTTCTTGTCCGAGTTCGCCGCGTCGGGCCGGGCGGTCGACTCGGTTCGGAATGCCGTCGGCGTGTTCCAGCAGCTCGGTGCGATCGCGTCGAACGTCGGCGACATCCTGTCGGCTGTCTTCTCCGCCGCGAACGGTGCGGGCGGCGGGCTGCTGAACAACATTCAGACGATCACGGGCGCGTTCCGTGACTTCGTCAACTCGGCCGCCGGTCAGGACGCGATCGGGAACATCTTCCGCACGGTCGCGACGATCGCCGCTCAGCTCGGGCCGATCCTGGCCGCGCTGGTCACACAGATCGGGGCGATAGCGCCCGCGCTCGCCCCCGTCTTCGCGACGCTGGGGCCCGCGCTGACGGGTGTGATCAGTTCGCTCGGGCCCGCCCTGGCGGCCATCGCGCCCAGCCTTCAGACCGTCGCGTCGGCGCTCGCCGGCGCCTTCTCCGCGATCGGCCCGAGCCTGGGGCCGGTCGGCGCGGCGATCGGGTCTGTCCTGTCGGCCCTGGCGCCGCTGCTGCCGCTCGTCGGTCAGCTCGTCGCGGTCCTGGCGCAGGCCCTCGCCCCCGTCCTCCAGAGCCTTGCGACGCTGTTCACGCCGATCATCTCGGCGCTCGTCGGCGCGCTGATGCCCGTCCTGCCGCCGCTGACGCAGGCGTTCGTCACGCTCGTGTCGGCGCTAACGCCCCTCGCGGCAGGTATCGGGCAGGCCATCGCACGCGTGTTCCAGGCGCTCGCGCCTGTCCTGGCGCAGGTCGCCGGCGTCGTCGCGCAGGTCGCGGTCGCCATGGTGCCGCTGGTGTCCGCGTTCACTGACGCGCTGCTGCCCGTCCTGCCGCCGCTCACGGATGCGTTCTCGGCGATCGTGCAGGCGATCCTGCCGATCCTCCCGCCCATCGCGGGCCTCGCCACCGCCCTGGCGTCACTGCTCGTGATGGTGACGAACCTTCAAGCGCCGGTCCTCCAGCTCGAGGCCGGGTTCGCGTCGTGGATGACGGTCAACGTGATCGTCCCGGTGATCGAGGAGGTCGTCAGCGTCCTGGCGGGCCTGATCACCGGGCTCACCGCGGTCGTCACGTTCATCACGAACCTGCCGTCGCTGATCGTGTCCGGGATCAGCGCGCTCGGCTCGATGGTGTCGATGTTCTTCACGACGCTCGTCACCACCGTGGCGACCGGCCTGACGACCGGTTTCCAGGCCGTCGTCGGGTTCTTCACCTCGCTGCCCGGCCTGATCATGTCGGGGCTCGCGGCGCTGCCCGGGCTGCTCCTCACGTTCTTCATCCAGGCCGTCGCTGGCGTCGCTATCGCGCTGCTCACGGCGATCGCGGGGATCGTGTTCCTGTTCACGGAGCTGCCGGGCCGCATCCTGGCCGCGCTGTCGTCGCTCGGCTCGTCAATCCTCTCCGCGTTCGCGTCCGGTTTCGCGTCCGCGCGCGCCGCGATCTCGTCGTTCATCTCCTCGGCGGCGTCGTTCTTCTCGCAGCTGCCGGGCAGGGTTGCGAGCGCCCTCGCAGCGCTGCCCGGGCAGCTGTCGGCGATGTTCCGGTCGGCCGGCACCAGCGCACTCAATACGGCCCGCTCCTTCGGCTCGTCCGTCGTCTCGTTCTTCACCGGTCTGCCCGGCCGGATCGCGTCGGCGCTGTCCGGGCTCGGCTCCCGCATCTCGGGCGCGTTCAGCTCGGCGGCCGGAAGCGCTCGAAGCGCCGTGTCGTCGCTGATCTCCGGGATCGTCAGCCTGTTCACGAGCCTGCCGGGCAGGATCGTCGGCGCGCTCGGCAACATCGGCTCCCGCATCCTGTCCAGCATCAAGTCCGGTCTGCCGAGCGCGGTCCGCAAGTATTTGCCGTTCGCGGACGGCGGCATCGTGCTCGGGCCGACGCACGCCTTGGTGGGTGAGGCCGGCCCGGAGGTGATCATCCCGCTGACGAAGCCGCAGCGGGCGCGCAAGCTCGCCGTCCAGTCGGGCCTGACGGAGATCCTCGGCGGTGACGGGACGACGGCATCCGGCGGCGACGGCACGGTCACCATCGCCCCCGTTTTCAACATCCACGAGGTGGGCGACGGCGAGACCACCGCGGGCCGCGTCATGCACCGCATGGCGCTGACGTACAGCATGTGACTGCACGGGGCGGCCGTAAGCTGAGGGCCGCTGCTGGTTGTGGGCCGGGCGCTTCCTCACCTGGGGGTGCACGTGCTGACCGACTACCTCTCGGTGGGCGGCATCGAGGTCATCAACACGGCCCGCCTGCGCGCCTACCTCGAGACGGTCGGCTCGCCGCTCGACTCGGGCTCGGATATCTGCGCGTGCGACAGCCTCACGAACGAGGTCTTCAGCCACAGCCCCTACACCACGCCGGACGACCCCGACTCGCCCGCGCCCTGGTACGACCCGGACGTTCCCGAGTCGGCTGACTTCGCCGGGTTCCTGCCGCTCTCGTTCGACGGGGTCGACGACTATCCGGTGAAGCGGACCGTGACGAACGCGGTGATCGGCGGCGGCGCACTCGGCCCGGCGCGCGTCCTGCCCCGCACGATCACCGTGACCGGGCTCCTCCTCGGCGCGACGTGCTGCGCGGTGGAGTACGGGCTTCACTGGCTCGCCGAGGCGTTGCAGGGCTGCACGGGTTCGGCGTGCGGCGGCGACTGCGTGTCCATGTTCAACTGCTGCCCCGGCGACCAAGACGACCCGGAGGGCTTCGCAGCGAAGCACCTCCGCACCTACCGCCGTGTCGCCCTCACGTCAGGGCCGACGGTGACGGCCCGCAACGGCGACGGGAGTTGCTCTGCCGGTCAGTGCTCGGGTGGCGCGGACATCCTCACTGTCGAGTTCATCCTGACCGCTGCGACGCCGTGGCCGTGGACCGATGAGCTGCCGCTGCTGTCCGTGGGCGTTCCGGCCGACGACAGCGACGACTGCATTGTGTGGTGCATCCACGACGCGGAGGATGCGCCCGAGGAATGTGCGAGCGGGGACTGTCGGCTCGCCGCGTGCCCGGACCCGGAGGCCGCGTGCGCCGATCCGCTGTGCTCGACGCCGCCTCCTCCGCAGCCCTCGTCGCCGTCCTCGTGCTTCTGTGATGCGCTCGCCGTGACGCGGGAGTGCTACGACCTCGACCTGTCTGGCCGGCCCGCCTGGTCGTCTGACGTTCCCGTGATCACCGTCTTCGCGGGGAGTGAGGATCTGCGTCGGCTCACGATCAGTTTCTACGAGCGGACCGAGGCCGACGAGGGCTTGGGCTGCGACGAGATCGCGCAGAAGAAGCGCTGCGACCCGCTCGCCGTGTTCGAGATCGGGTTCGTTCCTGCGGGCGGCACGCTCGTCCTCGACGGGCAGATCGGCCGGGCGACCGTCGAGTGTGGTGGCGGATGCGAGACGAGCAGGAGCGTGTGGGGGCGCGACGGGGCGCCGCCGACGTGGCCCGAGATCGACTGCGCCTCCATCTGCCTGTGCTTGGAGACGGATGTGATGCTGACGCCGGCCGCTGACGCGACGGTCACGGTCGCGATGACCGGCAAGGGCTACTGACCCGCCGGACAGCGGCCGTAGGCTGCGGGTAGCCGCTGGTTGTGGGCCGGGCCTCCTTCTTCCCGAGGGGCGCCATGTCGTCAGCCGGCTGTGGGGTGCACTCCGCGTACGTCGTGGACCGGAACGGTGCGATCGTCACGCCCGCAGACATCCTGACGTCGGTGGAGTGGACGCGCGTCCTGGACGACGTCTCGACGGCGCACGTCGTGATCAGCCCTGATGGCGACTGCTGCGCGGCGCTCGGCAAGGTGCGCACCTGGCGGCACAAGCTGGTCATCGCGCGCGACGGTGTGACCGTGTGGGAGGGGCCGATCATCCAAGCCGAGTGGTCCTTCGACAAGGTCGAACTGTGGGCCTCGGACGTGCTGGTCTGGCTGGATCGGCGGGTGCCCCATCAGTCGATCGAGTTCGACCGCACGGATCTGACGAGCATCGCCGAGTGGCTGATCGAGGACGGCTTCGCGCCCGACGATCCCGGGCACTCGGTGACCGTGCTCGGCGCTGCGGGTGTTGAGGGCGGCCGCGCGTACACCGTCGACATTGGGCAGACCGGCGACCATCTGCGTGACCTAGCGGACACGGGCCTCGACTACACGGCTGTCGGGTCGAACATCGTGCTCATGCCCGAGGACTGGAGCGCGAGCGTCGGCACGCTGACCGACGCGGACTTCCCCGCGGGCCTGGTCGTCGCTGAGGACGGCTCGCAGCTCGCGACGCGGGTCATCATCCACGGCGACGAGAACAGTGCGGTGAAGGGTGTCTCCGGGGGCGAGGACGCTTATTACGGGCTGCTGGAGCGGAGCATCGAGGAGACGTCGGTGAAGACGAACGACTCGGCTGCGGCGGCGGCCCGTTCGCGGCGTGCGGCGAGCTATCCGGTGCCGGTGTTCCTGTCGTCGGACGAGGTGACCCTGTCTCCGGAAGCGGCCGTCGATGTCGCCAGACTCGTCCCCGGCTGGTGTGTGGACGTGGCCACCGCGGCGACGTGCCGGTCCCTGACGCAGCGCTTGAAGATCGCCGGGCTCAAGGTGAGCGAAGACGGAGATGGGGAGAGCGTTCAGGTCACCCTCGCCCCGGCCAGCAGCGACGTGGAGGACTGACACAGTGGCGGCCAGGGGATCAGCGGCCCGGCGCCTGCCGGGTAACGCCATGGGGGGTGTCCTGCGTGACCTGGGGAGGTCGGCGCGCACCCAGTCGAGGACCCCAGGCCGTAAGGGCGAGCAGGGGCCGCCCGGCACGGCGGGGGAGACCGGGCAGCGCGGCGAGCAGGGCCCGCCGGGAGAGACCGGGCAGCGGGGCGAGCAGGGGCCGCCCGGCCCGCCGGGGGAGGCAGGGCAACCCGGTGTGCAGGGCCCGCCCGGGGAAGCGGGGCAGCGCGGCCCGCAGGGGCCGCCCGGGCCAGCACCGGTCGCCGCAGTCGTGGCGACCGGCGCGGACGGTCGCGCGGCCTGGGTGTTCCCGAAGCCGTTCGCTGCGCCGCCGGTGATCGGTGCGCTCGTCGTCGACTCGAACCCCAACGACGACCGGACCGTGACGGTGACCCTCGAGCAGGTCAGCGCCCAGGGCGCGACGGTCCGCGTGTGGCGGACACAGCCGCTCCTCGGCCTGGGCCTGCTTCCGCTGCTGCCCGCCGGGGCGGGCGTACAGGTCCACGTCACTGCGAGCGGCCAGCCGGCCGGCGTCTGACCGGCGCGTACCCTGTCGGTGCCGCTGGTTTTGGGCCGGGCTACTGAGACTCCCGAAGGGGGCTGACGTGGCCCGCGCCTGTGTCTGCTCGGACTACTTCACCGTCAACGACAGCGGCGAACTCTGCCTCAAGCCGGGCACGATGGGACTGCGGCAGACCCTCTACTACTCGCCGGGCGTGTCCCTGTTCAAGAAGGCTGACTTCCCGTGGCTGGCGAGGGTTGAGGTCGAGGTGCAGGGCGGCGGCGGCGGGTCAGCGGGCGCGGACGCCGACGCCGGCGAATCGATCGCTCGCCCTGGCGGCTCGGGCGGCGGCTACTCGCGGTCGCTGGTCCAGGCATCAGCGCTGCCGGCTTCGGTCACCATCGTGGTGGGTGCGGCCGGGGCCGCGGGTGGCACGACCAGTGACGGCGGTGACGGCGGCCAGTCCTCGTTCGGGTCGTTCGCGGTGGCGCCGGGCGGGTTCGGAGGCTCCTCAGGTATGGCGTCTGCCGCGACGCCTGGCACGGCTCAGGGCGCGTCGGCCCCGTCCGGCCTGACGGGGGATCTGTCGCTGGGCGGCGGTGCGGGCGGGTCAGCAATCCGCATCAACGGCGTCTTCGCGATGGCCGGTCACGGCGGGGAGTCGTTCCTCGGCACGGGCGGCCTGGGGCGTATCGCGCAAGGCGACGGGGTGGTGTCGCGCGGGTACGGGGCGGGCGCCGGTGGCGGCCTGTCCGTCGGGGGTGTCGTGAACGGGGCCGAGGGCGGCGAAGGCCGCGTGATCGTGCACCTGTACGGCTGAAACGCGGGTCATAGACTGGGCGCTGCCGCTGGTTGTGGGCCGGGCCACGAACGCTGAAGAGGTGGGCGTCTTGGCCAGGTGTCAGTGCGGCGGGGACGGCTGCAACTGTGTGGTGCAGGCGGGGGACGGCACGACCGTCACCGGCTCCGGGTCGTCGGTCAATCCGTACGTCGTGAACGCGGTTACCGACTGTGCGGGGGTGCGCGGCTGTCTCTCGGCCGGCCCTGGGATCACCTTCGACCAGGCGGCGGGCGCGTTCAGCGCCGACGTGTCGAGCGCGCCGGGAAACAACCTGGCCCTCAACGGCGACGGCCTGTTCGTGCCGACGGGCGCAGCGACGGTGCAGACGGGCTGCGGGCTGCTCGGCGACGGCTCAGGGAGTGCGCCGGTCGCGGTGAACTCGCAGTCGTGGCCGTTCGCGTGCGACGTCGAGGCCGCGGGCGGTGGCGTGTACTGCGGCACGGACGGAGTCCTCTACAGCGACCCGCCGGTGCGGCAGTCGTTCCAGCAGGCCTCGGTGAACGTCCTGCCCAGCTCGCCGATAGCGGTTCCCGCTGCGTCAACGGTCGTACGGACGCTGGACGTCACCGTGACGAACCCGGACCTGTGCCGGTCGGCGAACGCGATCGTGATGCGGCAGATCGACGTGCAGTTCGATCTCCCCGCGGGCGGCGGTGCCGCCGGGGCAGGCATCAACGGCGACGAGGTCCAGTACATGCGGAACTCGGGGAGCACGGCCATCACGAACTGGCACAACCAGAACCTCGTGCTGCACAACTTCACCGTGCCCGCCGGCGGCAGCATCACGGTCTCGCTGGATCTGACGATGGCGCGGGGCGCGGGCGGCGCCACGTGGAACAACGCCCAGCTCGTCACGCGGGCGTGGCTGTTCTCGAACCCGACGTAGAGCGGAGACCTGCTGTGGAAACGACGACGCACTTCCAGTTCCCGAACGGGGACCTGGTGACGGTGTCCGCGACCGAAGGCGCGGTCGTGGCCCGGCCGGACGGCGCGCTCAGCCTGAGCGGCGCCGAGTTCACGGCGCTTTCGGCCCAGGCGGAGGCCCGGCATGCTGCTCATGTTGCGGAGCTGACTGCGGGCGATACGGCGCGCGGGCTGAAGACGTACGGCGCGCTCGTCTCCAGCGGCCTCCCCGCGGACGTGGCGCGGGCCCTTTCCGGATACACGCCGCCGACGGGGCAGCACTGAGCCGCAGGTCGAGGACGCGGGGGGCGCGCGTCAGCTCTTAGACTGTGTCTGCTGCTGGTTCTGGGCCGGGCTTGCTCTCCGATTGGGAGTGGTCCGATGGCCTGTTGCAGCGGTGCCCGCGGGTGCACATGCAGAGTGGTCGCGGGTTCTGGTGTGACCGTCGGCGGCACCGGCAGCACCTCGAACCCGTACGTCGTCAGCGCTACCGGCGCGGCTCCCGTGACGGGGTGCGGTCTCACGGGCGATGGCTCCCCCGGCTCGCCGCTCGCCGCAGCGGTGGACACATGGCCGTACGCCTGCGATATCGGCACGAGCGGCAGCGGCGTCTACTGCGACCCGGCGACGGGTGAGCTGAAGGGCGAGCCGCCGCAGACCACGGCCAGTGGCGGGGCCCAGAGCGGCGCCACGCAACAGCTCCCCTGGCCCGGTACTGCCTGCGGAAGTTTCACGCAGGTCAGCCAGCGGCTGGCGGCGGCGACCATCGTCAATCCGTCGTCGTGTCGGCCGATGGTGGTGACGATGCAGATGAACGGGCGGCTGCGCGCCGATGTGGACGCGGCCGTGCACGGCGACCCTACGCCGCCTTCTACCGGAGTGAACGTCTTCGGCGAGTACCAGATCAACGGCGGCGGTTTCCAGGTGTACCGCAACGCGACGTGGGTCACCGACGCGACGACGGCCTCGGTGACGGCTGTCGGCGGCGACGACATTCATCCGCCGCAGAATTTCACGATCCCGCCCGGCGGAAGCGCGACCGTCGACACCCGCATCCGGGTCATCTGCACCACCGCCAACTCAACCGTCCGCCTGGTCCTCAACGAGCCGGCGATCTCTCTCTTTGGAGTCACGGCGTGACCGAAATCGTGGTGTACCGAGGGGCGTTGCGTGACAGCGACGGCTTCCCCGTTCTCGAGCAGGTCCAGTGGAGCGAGGTTCCGCAGGATCACCCCGACGCCGTGCAGCTGCCCGCAGAACTGGGCCTGGCTGCGGAGAGCCGGTGGAAGTTCATGTCGGCGTCCGATCTCCTCGTCGATCTGCCGGTGACGCCGCAGACGCGTGACAGGTTCGGCCGCGTCGTCGAGTGGGGCGGCATCCCGGCCGGCCCGATCGATGTGTATGCGCTGCCGGTGCGTGACGGCTTCACTCTCGTCACGGAGGACGCGTGGGCGGCCGGCTACGAGGCGTACCGGCAGGCCGTCGATCCGGTCGGGATGCCTCCGCTGCCCGAGGGCGGTCAGCCGGTGCTGTACCTGCCGACCGAACCGGCCGAGGGGGTGGCCCGTGGCTGAGCTGTATCTGCCGGGTGCGACGAAGCTGCTGATCGGGGACGACGCGCCGACCGACGGGGGCAAGCCGAAAGCCATCGCTCACGTCACGTGGGACCGCAACGCGACCGCGTCCAAGCCGCAGAACCTCGTTCCGTACGAGGACCTGCGGACCTACTTCGGGAAGAACCCGGACGGGCGGCGCTCGGCCCCTCACATCCTGTGGGATCCCTTCGTCGGCCGGTGCACGCAGTTCTATCCAGCGACGTCCCGCTCGAAGTCGGTCGTGGACCTGGCGGGCGGCACGCGCACGAACCGGGCCGGGAAGGTCGTCCTCCAGGTCGAAGCCCTGTTTTTCCCGTACTGCCGCGTCGGCGGGAAGGTGTACGCGAAGCTCACCGACACCCCGTGCAAGGGGTGGGCGGAGCTGAACGCGTGGGTGAGGTCCTGGGGGGTCCCGGACGTCTGGCCGATGGGCCGCCCCAACGGCTTCACGTCGGACCGCAGCGAGTCCGTGTGGGAGTCCAAGGCGGGCTGGTTCGGCCACAACCAGACCCCGGAGAACAAGCACACCGACCCGGGGTCGTGGCCGGCGTTCACGTCCGGGCCGAAGACGTACGAGCCGTATCCGGGGGCGTCGTTCTTCATGAACGGCACCCGGCCGGCGCTCGGAAAGCGCTCGCCGATCTTCACCGCGATGGGTGAGCGGCTCGTCGCCGTCGGGTGCGGCCGCTACAAGGTCGGCCCCGGGCCGGTCCTCGGCCAGGCCGACGTCGACTCCTACGAGGCGTGGCAGCGCAAACAGGGCTTCACCGGGTCGGATGCGAAGTGGCCGCCCGGCCGGACCACGTGGGACGCCCTGAAGGTCCCGAACGTCTAAGGAGAGTCGCCCATGTCTGGAAGCCTGTTCCCGTCCGTGCTGCGGACGGTCGTCCCGCTCGTCGCCGGCTGGATCATCGTCGCTCTGACCGGCCTCGGGTTCTCCGTCGGCTCCGACACGGTGCAGTCCGCGATCACGCTCGCCGTGGCGGGTGCCTACTACCTCGTGTTCCGGCTCGTCGAGCGGCTCGTGGAGAAGGCTGGCGGGCCGCCCTGGTTGAAGGGCGCGGCGGGTGCGCTGCTCGGGTACGCGCAGCCGCCGCGATACCGCTCGTCGGACGACGTCGCCGAGCTGATACGGCAGAGCCGCCCATGAGTACACCGCCCGACTCTGGCGTGGTCATCACGGCGGGGCAGATGTACCAGGAGGTTCAGCACGTGTCGCGCATGGTCTCCCGGATGGACGGCAAGCTCGACGGGATTCTGGCCGACACCCGGGAGATCAAGGGCGATGTCCTCGATCACGAGGCGCGTATCCGCGCGCTGGAGCTGGGCGGGACCGATCTGCAGAAGCGCGAGACGGCACGGATCGACGATCTCGAAACGCGGCGGTGGCCGCTGCCCGCGCTCGGCGCAGTCGCCGCCCTCGTTGGCGCGGCCGGCGGCGTCGCCGGGTTCTTCCTGCGCTGACCGCCCCGAGACTGAGCCCCGGCCCTCAAACCGCACCGAGGGGTGAGGCTCTGTCGTGCTGGCCCGTATGCCCAGCACGACGACCTGACGAGTCATTCGCGTGGCTGCCGAAGCAGAGGCCAACCGAGATGCTCCCGAGTTCGACGCAGTCCGCCGGGCGACCGCTGAAGGGCCGCTGCCCGAGCCTCACCCCGGCCGACTTCCCATACTCGTAGCGCATCCGCTCAGCGGAGGTGACCCCGTTTCGCGGAGACCGGGTCTACGGCCCCGTGGGCGAGTGCGCCGCGCCCCCCGTCCTCGGGCCTTCCCGCTCCGCCTCCAAGCCTCTAGGTCGGGGGTGGCATGACCATGTACGCGGCACACACCCATCCACCGGCCCTCCACACCCACCGGAAGCACCCTTCATCTTCGGGCGGCCCGGAGCCGGGCCCGCCGGCCCGGTCAACGTACTTGGTGACAATCTCACCGTCCCGAACAGTCGACACCCCGACCTGGCGATTAAGGTCAACTCCAATGATGTCAACTACCTCACCGACATACCCAATGGCGTAGTTTTTTGCGACATTCGGGTGCTGTTCGAATACTGCCTGGATATCCCTGAAAAAGGCAGTGTCGTGAGTCGGTCCAATCTTCGGCTTCGCCTTCATCAATGCTCCAGGACGCCGGTGCTTGCCTGACCCTGCACGAGGTGCAGAGCGCCTACTGGGCTATTACTCCACCATGATGCCCATTTGTTGGATACCGCCACCGGAGTGGAGTGGGTAAGGCCGTCGCCTCAATCACATCTACTCGGACACGGGCCCAGATGCGGCCCATGGGATGCACCACGGCGAGAGGGTAGAAGATCGGACTGTCCGGTGATACGGCAGGAGGGGAGAGGTGGATGGCACGCCGATCACTCCGCTGAAGGACTATCCCATGCCGGTGTGGGACTCCTCCGAGGAGGGCCTGTGCTCGAAGTGCTCGGCCAAGTGCAAGCGCTACGGGACCGGTTCGAACCCGCTGTGCCGCTCCTGTTTCGTGAAGGTGGCGGCCGGATGGGGCGGGGCTGCCCGGCAGAAGGGCTACAGCGCCTGAGCGCGGGCCTGCTGGTGTGCCTCATTCCGCGTTCACGCAGTATCCCCGTTCTGGCCGCTCGTAGCCAGGTGCAGTTGTAGCAGCATTACGGAGAAGTTCGGGGAGTCCGGGAATGGCTGCCGATTCCCGACTTTCTCGTAGCCCCACCGCTCATAGAGGGCTTGCACCTTGGGGTGGTCGGGGTCCACGAGGAGCACGGCCAGGGCCTCGGGGCGAGCGCCAATCAGTGCCGCGTGGAGACGTTCGCCGGTGCCGGTCTTGCGCCATTTAGGGCGGATCATCAGCTCAGAGAACGAGAACGTAGAGCTATCCGCCGGCGGTTGGCTCACGTGCTCGCGCCACCACTCGCGGCCGGGGGTGGCCGGGGCGCCGTAGGCGAAGCCGACCGGTTCGTCCTCGTCGTAGCCAATCACGCAGGAGAACCCGGGGTGTCCGCCCCAGTGGTCGACGAACCAGGGGAATCGCTGGTTGAACTCGTCTTCCATCTCGTCCGCGTAGGCGTCGGCGTGAACGTCCAGCAGGGTCTGCCGGATCTGCTGTAGGTCGTCGTGCCCGTAGTGGCGGAGTTCGATGGTCGCCGTGGTCAAGGTGTGCTCCATTCGGTCCGGTAGCGGTCCATCCACTCATGCGCGATGTGCGTAGAGGAAGCCATGGTGATCAGATCTCGCTGGAAGTCGCCGAGGGTTCGCCTGATGCGGCCGGGGATCGGGGCACCGGTCATGATCTGGAATGCGTCGCCGCTGGTGGTGCACGCCTGCTCGACGTCGCCTTGATGGAGTTGGGCGAGGGCGAGTCGTACGGTGGCGTTCGCGCGGTTGCGGCGGTACGCCTCAGGCAGGGCGGCGAGCGCTCGGTAGGAGGCGGCCTCAGCTTCCGCCGGCTGCCCGATGACGTCCCGCACGATAGCGGTGATCGAGTGCAGTTCCGCAGGCCCGTAGAACGCGATCCAGATGGGCAGTGGGGCGGCGGTGTCCGCCTTCGACATGGCTTCCTCGGCGCGGCCGAGGGAGCGCAGGGCCCCGCGCTCGTCCCCGGAGTGGGCAAGACCGATTGAGGTCCGGGCGTGGGCGAGGGAGGCGTGCAGCGGGCTGCGGCGCGCGGCGGTGGTCGTCTGGGCGGCCTGGGCTGCGGCGACGGCTTCGGCGTAGTCTCCGCGCTGCCGGGCGAGCATGGCGCGCAGGTTCCACACCTGCATGATCATTTCGGAGTCCTGGGCCATGCCTGCGAGGGTCAGGGCGCGGTCGAGGTGGCGTCCGGCGTTATCGAGCTGCCCCGCGTCGATCAGGGACCAGGCGGCGGTTGCGGTGAAGTCCGAGGCGACGGCGAAAAGGCGTTGCCTCACGCGTTGTGTGGCGGAGAGCTTCTGTAGGCCGAGGGCTTCGGAGGCTCCCGCGAGGGCTGCGCGCTCGAGGGCGGTGTGTCCGCCGCGTGCCGCGTCCAGCTCGACGAGGTTCGCGATGTGATCTCGGAGTCGGATCACGTCGGAGGTGCCGACGCGGGAGGGGTGGGAAGCTGCGTTGACGAGGGGTACGGCGACGGCGGCGGCGGTGCCGGTGGCCGCCCCGACGAAACGGCGGCGGTGCACTGTGTCCTCCGGTCGTGGTGCTGGGGGTGCTGAGATGGTCTTGCGTGTCCCCCGAGGCACGAACCCTAAGGCTGTGATGGTGCGGCTGGTGACGATCTCCAGCGCGGTGCGCTGCCGTGCCTGCGGCCATTGATTCTCGCCGGACAACCATCGGAACACGGTCCGTTCAGACGTGGCGCCGGGCTTGCCGGTGAGGTTGCCGATTGCTTCGTTCACGGCGTCTGCAAGCTCTGCGGCCGACATGCGGTGAGCCTTGATCCAGGCGGCTAAGGCTTCGTTTCGGGTCTCACCCATGCATTCCACGGTAGGAGGTTCGGCGCGCGACCGACAGTAAAGAGCGCGTCAATTCGTCAGTCTCGGCGCGAGAGGCCCGGCCAACTTCGTCATGCACAACCTGTGATGACGGTGGGTTAGCTGTTGTGTACGGCCCCGCCCCGCTTCCTCTTCGCCTCACGGGGGACGAGCGGGCACCGAGACGACCAGAAGGCTCCACCGATGACCGAATCAGGAACCTCACAGGAAACGCCGGCCACCTCCGCCGGCCCCGCCCCGGCAGTCGCCGCCGTTCTCTACGTGTGCGCCGAGCGAAGCCTCATGACACCCAGCCTGGCGGCGGAACGAGCTGAAGCAGAAGGCAAGTCCCTTGCGGAAGCGCACGGGCTGACGATCACTGAAGTGATCACCGACCCGTACGGCGAACCCGACCCCTGCAAGCGTGAGGGATGGGCGCGGGTACGGGAACTGGTGGAGTCCGGCTCGGCCGACGTGGTGATCGTCCGGTGGCCCTCGTCTGTCGCTCCGGACCACTCGCCCGACCTGCGGCACCGCGAGATCGGCTGGCTTCAGGAGCGGGGCGTACGTCTGCGGTACTCATGGGCGCCGTTGGCTTCGACTGGAGGCGAGGCCAAGTGAGCGCGCTCCTCCATCGCGAGCACCCCTGGATCGGCCGCGAGGTCGAGGACACGGCGACCGGCCGCCGCGGGGTCCTGCGGGCCATCGCTCCGGACTTAAACGGGACACGCGCGCTGGCGTGGCTCCGGCCGGCGACGGGGGGAATGGAATGGACCACGAACCCGAGCGCGCTCGACAACCCGGCACCGGTCACCGCGGACAGCCACCCCAGGGAGGCACGGTGAACGGCGCACGTCGAGTGGAGATTGACGCCGCCACGATCCGGCAGTCGTACGGCGCCGTCCTCGGCACGGCGGGCCTGCCGAAAGGTGAAGTTCTCAACGCGGCTGCCGGTCTCCTCGGGGGGCACGTCCGGCTTCTCGTCTCCGAGTTGACGGGCCTCGCGGCGCGCATGCGCGGCGAGTACCGGCGCACCGCGGTCTACGTCATCGTGCGAGCGCAGCACGTTCTTGCGGAGAGGGCGGGCTCGTCGCTGGCCGAGCAGCAGTGCGACGTCTTCGACCTGGCGCTCCTCGCCCGGAGTCTCCTCGCACTGTGGGAGCGGCCCGGGCCGCTCGGCTCTGCGGTCGACGACGGCGAGATCGAGCGGGCCGTACAGCGCCGGATCTGCGGCGCATGCTCGCAGCCGATCTCCAGGGGCGAAGGCGCCGAGGCGGCGGTGTTCGCCTCCGAGGCGAGCGGCGGCCTACACGGATACCTCCACACAGACAGCTGTGCTGCCGTCGCCGAGGAGCGGCGGGCGCGGCTGCGCGCCGTGCCCTGACCGGCGCCCACAGATCCCCCCGAGGACAGGCACGGGTAGTCCT
>NZ_JBEPBI010000018.1:0-77706 GCF_040299045.1 Streptomyces sp. NPDC001027 | reverse complement strand
CCCCAGGGGTTGCCCTTCTTCTCCAGGTTCTTGAGCATCGTGCCCGCCTCGGACGGGAACGCGGACTCGATCATCACCTGGTAGCGGCGCATGTCGACGATGTGGTCGACGTGCTCGATGTCGACGGGGCACTGCTCGACGCAGGCGCCGCAGGTGGTGCAGGACCACAGGACGTCCGGGTCGATGACGCCGTTCTCCTCGGCGGTGCCGATCAGCGGGCGCTCGGCCTCGGCCAGCGCGGCCGCGGGCACGTCCTTGAGCTGCTCCTCGGAGGCCTTCTCCTCGCCCTCCATGGTCTTGCCGCCGCCGGCCAGCAGGTACGGGGCCTTGGCGTGCGCGTGGTCGCGCAGCGACATGATCAGGAGCTTGGGGGAGAGCGGCTTTCCGGTGTTCCAGGCGGGGCACTGCGACTGGCAGCGGCCGCACTCGGTGCAGGTGGAGAAGTCCAGCAGGCCCTTCCAGGAGAACTGCTCGACCTGGGAGACGCCGAAGACGTCGTCGTCGCCGGGGTCGGTGAAGTCGATCGGCTTGCCGCCCGACGTCATCGGCTGCAGACCGCCCAGAGCGGTCTCGCCCGTCGCGTTGCGCTTGAACCAGATGTTCGGGAACGCGAGGAAGCGGTGCCAGGCCACGCCCATGTTGGTGTTGAGCGAGACCACGATCATCCAGATGAACGAGGTGCTGATCTTCACCATCGCGGTGAGGTAGACCAGCGTCTGGAGCGTGGGGACGCTCAGTCCCTTGAAGGCCAGGACCAGGGGGTACGAGGCGAAGTACGCGGCCTCGTAGTGGTCCACGTGGTGGATCGCGCCCTCGAGGCCGCGCAGCGTGTAGATGGCGAGGCCGATGGTGAGGATGACGTACTCGACGAAGTACGCCTGGCCCGCCTTGGAGCCCGCGAAGCGGGACTTGCGGCCCGGGCGCG
Organism: Streptomyces sp. NPDC001027; assembly: GCF_040299045.1. Classification (NCBI taxonomy): domain Bacteria; kingdom Bacillati; phylum Actinomycetota; class Actinomycetes; order Kitasatosporales; family Streptomycetaceae; genus Streptomyces; species Streptomyces sp. NPDC001027. The sequence goes on along the minus strand of NZ_JBEPBI010000018.1, from coordinate 76,781 downwards.
AGGGCAGGTTCAGCAGGCGGATCACGATGAGCACGGCGATGCCGAGGATCGTCATCACGCCGATGAACTCGATGTACAGCTCGAACGGCAGGAACTCGCCGATCCAGGGGAGCGTCCAGTCGGCCTGGAACAGCTGGCCGAAGGCCTGCGCCAGGGTCGGCGGCAGCGTCAGGAAGCCGACGGCGACGAACCAGTGGGCGAAGCCGACGATGCCCCAGCGGTTCATGCGCGTGTGGCCGAGGAACTCCTTCACCAGCGTCACGCTGCGCGCGTAGGGGTTGTCGGTCCGGGCGCCGGCGGGGACCGGCTGGCCCAGTTTGAAGTACCGGACGAACTGACCGATGGCGCGTGCGAGCAGCGCGACGCCGACCACGGTCAGGACCAGCGACACGATGATCGCGGCGAGTTGCATTTGGGGGCTCCTCGGGCCTGCGAGGGGACTTCGATCGAAATTACTAAGCGGTAACTTATGCAGTCCGTCTGAGACTACCCCGTATTCTCCGTCGCACTGTAGCGGGGGGCGGAGTGATCTGGGTCGCTGAGGGTTGCCTCAGAATCAGGGTCAATCCGGCCGTGTTATTCGTACCAAATTGGTACATTTATGACTAATTTATATCCGTGCTCTACGGGATCGCTGCCGCCACCGTCGCCCTGTTCCTCGCCGCCGTCCTCGCCGCGCTGCTGCGCGCGCCCGTCCTGCGACTCGGTCTGACCGACCGACGGCAGCGACAGCGGCGCGTACCCCTGTCCGGGGGCGCCGCCGTCGTGCTCGCCACCTGTGCCGTCGCGGTCGCCGGCGACCGTACGGGCGTCGCGCCGCTCGGGGACGGCATCGAGGTGCTGCTCGCCGCGGGCGGCGCCGTCGCCGCGCTCGGACTGGTCGCGGACGTGTGCCGGCTCAAGACGCGCTTCCTGGCCGTCGGCACGGCCGTCGCGGCGGCCTTCGTGGTGCCGTACGGGGAGATGTACGGGGGCGCCGGCACGGTCGCCGGGGTCCTCTCCGCTGCGGTGGGCGTCGGCTGGATCACCGTCGTCGCCCTCGCCTTCCGGGCGCTCGACCACGCCGACGGCGTGGCCGGGACGGTCGGCGTGCTCACCGCCTTCGGAGTCGCCGCGTGCGTCGCCGTCGAGGTCATGGACGGCCTGGTGGTGCTGCTGAGCGTCCTCGCCGCCGCGCTGACCGGGTTCCTGATGCACAACTGGCCGCCCGCGCGTGTCGCCCTCGGGGCCTGCGGCTCGCTCTTCGCCGGGTTCCTGCTCGCCTCAGCCGCCGTCTTCGCGCGCGCGGGGCACGATCCGCTCGTCGGGACGGGGGTGCTGTTCGCGCTCACCGCGGTCGGCGGGGCGGACGTCCTGCTGGTGGCCGTGTCGCGGCGGCTGGCCGGACGGCCCCTGCTGCGCGGCGCGCCCGACCATCTCGCCCACCGGCTGCGGCGGCTCGGGCTCACCGCCCAGGGCGCGGCCGTCCTGCTCGGCCTCGCGGCGTTCGGCGCGGTGCTCACGGGGGTGCTGGTGCACGCGGACGTGGTCGGGGCGCGGGCGGTGTGGTGGGTCGCGGGCGGGGCACTCGTCGTCGTGCTCGGGCTGCTGCGGGTCCCGGTGTACGGGCCGCCACGCGCGCGTGGACGCCGGCTCGGAGGCGCCCGACGTTCCCGGCGGGCGCAGGAGACCCGCGTCTCCCGGGAGGCGCGGCGCGCGCCCGTGTATGCGCCCCGGCGTCAATCCGAGGGGCGTGCGCATCACCCGGAACCCGGTGAAAGACGGGCTGGACGCGCTGTGTCGGCGCAGGTCAACGGCTCCTTGCGTGTAAGGAACGGATAAGAGTTGAGTGCGCTCGACTCAGGTCTGTTGACCGGGCGGTGAGCTTCGTGCACACTTGAGTCCGTTCCACTCAAGTCAGCTGGAGGAAGATCACCATGGCACGTGCGGTCGGCATCGACCTGGGCACAACCAACTCCGTCGTCAGCGTTCTGGAGGGCGGCGAGCCCACCGTCATCACCAACGCCGAGGGTGCCAGGACCACGCCGTCCGTCGTCGCCTTCGCGAAGAACGGCGAAGTCCTCGTGGGCGAGGTCGCGAAGCGGCAGGCGGTCACGAACGTGGACCGGACCATCCGTTCCGTGAAGCGCCACATGGGCACGGACTGGACGATCGAGCTCGACGGGAAGAACTTCAACCCGCAGCAGATGAGCGCCTTCATCCTGCAGAAGCTCAAGCGCGACGCCGAGGCGTACCTGGGCGAGAAGGTGGCCGACGCGGTCATCACCGTCCCGGCGTACTTCAACGACTCCGAGCGCCAGGCGACCAAGGAAGCCGGCGAGATCGCCGGTCTCAACGTCCTGCGCATCGTCAACGAGCCCACCGCGGCCGCGCTCGCGTACGGCCTCGACAAGGACGACCAGACGATCCTCGTCTTCGACCTCGGCGGCGGCACCTTCGACGTGTCCCTCCTGGAGATCGGTGACGGCGTCGTCGAGGTGAAGGCCACCAACGGCGACAACCACCTCGGCGGCGACGACTGGGACCAGCGCGTCGTCGACTACCTGGTGCAGCAGTTCAAGGCCGGCCACGGCGTGGACCTCGCCAAGGACAAGATGGCGCTGCAGCGTCTGCGCGAGGCCGCCGAGAAGGCGAAGATCGAGCTGTCCTCGTCCACCGAGACCTCGATCAACCTGCCCTACATCACGGCGTCCGCCGAGGGCCCGCTGCACCTGGACGAGAAGCTCACCCGCGCCCAGTTCCAGCAGCTGACGGCCGACCTGCTGGAGCGTTGCAAGACGCCGTTCCACAACGTCATCAAGGACGCCGGCATCAACCTCTCCGAGATCGACCACGTCGTTCTCGTCGGCGGTTCGACCCGGATGCCCGCCGTCGCGGAGCTCGTCAAGGAGCTGACCGGCGGTCAGGACGCCAACAAGGGCGTGAACCCGGACGAGGTCGTCGCCATCGGCGCCGCGCTCCAGGCCGGCGTCCTCAAGGGCGAGGTCAAGGACGTCCTGCTCCTCGACGTCACCCCGCTGTCCCTCGGCATCGAGACCAAGGGCGGCATCATGACCAAGCTGATCGAGCGCAACACCACGATCCCGACGAAGCGTTCGGAGATCTTCACCACGGCCGAGGACAACCAGCCGTCGGTGCAGATCCAGGTCTACCAGGGTGAGCGCGAGATCGCGGCCTACAACAAGAAGCTCGGCATGTTCGAGCTGACCGGTCTGCCGCCGGCGCCCCGCGGCGTCCCGCAGATCGAGGTCGCCTTCGACATCGACGCCAACGGCATCATGCACGTGACCGCGAAGGACCTCGGCACGGGCAAGGAGCAGAAGATGACCGTCACCGGCGGCTCCTCGCTGCCGAAGGACGAGGTCGACCGCATGCGCCAGGAGGCCGAGCAGTACGCGGACGAGGACCACCGCCGCCGCGAGGCCGCCGAGGCCCGCAACCAGGGCGAGCAGCTCGTCTACCAGACGGAGAAGTTCCTCAAGGACAACGAGGACAAGGTCCCCGGCGAGGTCAAGACCGAGGTCGAGGGCGCCGTCGAGGAGCTGAAGGCCGCGCTCAAGGGCGAGGACACCGCCGAGATCCGCACGGCCACCGAGAAGGTCGCCGCGGTCTCGCAGAAGGTCGGCCAGGCCATGTACGCCGACGCCCAGGCCGCGCCCGGCGCCGACGCCCCGCAGGGTGACGCGCCGAAGGCGGACGACGACGTCGTGGACGCCGAGATCGTGGACGACGAGCGCAAGGACGGTGCCGCGTGACGGAGGAGACCCCGGGCTTCGAGGAGAAGCCCGACGTCCCCTCCGGCGCCACCCCTGAAGACGCCGAGCCGAAGACCGCCTCCTCGTCCGCTTCGGCGGAGGGGGCGGCCCCGGCCGGGGACGCGAGCCAGACAGCCGGTCTGGTGGCCCAGCTGGACCAGGTGCGCACCGCCCTCGGCGAGCGCACCGCCGACCTCCAGCGCCTCCAGGCCGAGTACCAGAACTACCGCCGCCGGGTCGAGCGCGACCGGATCGCGGTCAAGGAGATCGCCGTCGCGAACCTCCTGACCGAGCTCCTGCCCGTGCTCGACGACATCGGCCGCGCGCGGGAGCACGGCGAGTTCGTCGGCGGCTTCAAGTCGGTCGGCGAATCGCTGGAGACCGTCGCGGCGAAGATGGGCCTGCAGCAGTTCGGCAAGGAGGGCGAGCCCTTCGACCCGACGATCCACGAAGCCCTGATGCACAGTTACGCACCCGACGTCACCGAGACGACGTGCGTGGCGATTCTGCAGCCGGGGTATCGGATCGGCGAGCGCACCATCCGCCCCGCGCGGGTGGCCGTCGCCGAACCGCAGCCCGGCGCGCAGGCGGCGAAGGCCGACGAGGCGGAGACGGGCGACGACAAGGAGAGCGGTGGCCCGGACGAGGGCTGAGCTCGAGCGAATGAGCGGACGGAAGGAGGGACGTCGAGGATGAGCACCAAGGACTTCATCGAGAAGGACTTCTACAAGGTCCTCGGCGTCCCCAAGGACGCCACCGAGGCCGAGATCAAGAAGGCGTACCGGAAGCTCGCCCGCGAGTACCACCCGGACGCCAACAAGGGCAACGCCAAGGCGGAGGAGCGCTTCAAGGAGATCTCCGAGGCGAACGACGTGCTCGGCGACCCCAAGAAGCGCAAGGAATACGACGAGGCACGCGCTCTCTTCGGCAACGGCGGCTTCCGCCCGGGCCCGGGCGCGGGCGGCTCCTTCAACTTCGACCTGGGCGACCTCTTCGGAGGCGGCGCCCAGGGCGGCGGCGCCCAGGGCGGCTTCGGCGGCGGCATCGGGGACGTGTTCGGCGGCCTGTTCAACCGCGGCGGGGCGGGCACGACCCGTACCCAGCCCCGGCGGGGCCAGGACATCGACACCGAGGTCACGCTCACGTTCACGGAGGCGATCGAGGGCGCGACCGTCCCGCTGCGGATGTCCTCGCAGTCCCCGTGCAAGGCGTGCTCGGGAACCGGCGACAAGAACGGCACACCGCGCGTGTGCCCCACCTGCGTCGGCACCGGCCAGGTGGCCCGGGGCTCGGGCGGCGGCTTCTCGCTCACCGACCCCTGCCCCGACTGCAAGGGCCGCGGCCTGATCGCCGAGCACCCCTGCCTGGACTGCAAGGGCAGCGGCCGCGCCAAGTCGTCGCGGACCATGCAGGTCCGCATCCCCGCGGGAGTGACGGACGGCCAGCGCATCCGGCTGCGCGGCAAGGGCGCCCCCGGCGAGCGCGGCGGCCCCGCGGGCGACCTCTACGTCGTCGTCCACGTCGGCGCGCACCCGGTGTTCGGCCGCAGGGACGACAACCTGACGGTGACCGTGCCGGTGACGTTCACCGAAGCGGCCCTCGGCGGCGAGGTCAAGGTGCCCACGCTCGGCGGCCCGTCGCTGACCCTGAAACTCCCGCCCGGCACGCCCAACGGCCGCACCATGCGGGCGCGGGGCAAGGGCGCCTTCCGCAAGGACGGCACCCGCGGCGACCTGCTGGTCACCGTCGAGGTGAGTGTCCCGAAGGACCTGTCGGGGAAGGCTCGTGACGCACTGGAGGCGTATCGCGAGGCGACCGCGGGCGAGGACCCGCGGGCGGAGCTGTTCGAGGCCGCGAAGGGAGCTTGAGAGTGATGGACGGCCGTCGGCGTAACCCGTATGAACTGACTCATGAGACCCCGGTCTACGTCATCTCGGTGGCGGCCCAGCTCTCCGGCCTGCACCCGCAGACCCTGCGTCAGTACGACCGTCTGGGCCTGGTCTCCCCCGACCGCACCGCGGGCCGAGGCCGCCGCTACTCGGCCCGTGACATCGAACTGCTGCGCACCGTCCAGCAGTTGTCGCAGGACGAGGGCATCAACCTGGCCGGCATCAAGCGGATCATCGAGCTGGAGAACCAGGTGGCCGCGCTCCAGGCCAGGGCCGCGGAGCTGGAGGCCGCGCTGGACGGCGCGGCGGCGGCCATGCAACAGCGGGAGGCGGCCGTGCACGCCTCCTACCGGCGGGATCTGGTGCCGTACCAGGAGGTGCAGCAGACCAGCGCGCTGGTGGTCTGGCGTCCGAAGCGGCAGCATCCGACGCCCGACTGAGACGCCCCCCCCAGGGCGTCAGGCGCGGCGCACGAGGCATGGATCGGGGCCCGGAGGTCTTCCTCCGGGCCCCGATCCCGTCCGGCGAGGCGATCGGCGGCCGGACCGCGGCGACCGTGCCGGCGGCCCGTGCTGACCGCCCGTGCCGGCGTGTGGTTCCTTGGCCCGCCCTTCGCCTGAAATGTCCGGTCAGACCTTTTCAGGGCCTCCGCTTCGTCTCCATGCGTCTTCACACCCTGAGCGGAGTGTGACGTTGCTCCTTCGTTAAGTGGTTCTGCTTGACGACGACGGCCGCCGCCGCGTTGGCTTCTCAGATATCCGGGTCACCAATGCCGCACCCCGGTCCGCAACGCCTCGAAACGCACCTGAAGTGAGCACCCGAAAATGCGTCGTATCGCCATAGCTGTCGTCGCCTCCGCGATGTCCCTCTCGCTCGCCGGGTGCGGGATGCTGGGGGCCTCGGAGAAGACCGGCAGCGCGACACCGACCCGGAGCAACGCGATCACGGTGGGCGTGCTGATGCCGGAGGAGACGAACACCCGGTACGCGGAGTTCGACTACCCGATCATCAAGAAGAAGGTCGCGGAGCTCACGGACAACCAGGGCCGGACCGACTACGCCAACGCCGCCTCGGACGAGAAGACCCAGGACCGGCAGATGCAGAAGATGATCGACGACAAGGTCGACATCATCCTGCTCGACGCCGTCGACGCGAAGGCGATCGCGCCCATGGTGAAGAAGGCCAAGGAGGCGAAGATCCCGGTCATCGCCTACGACCGCCTCGCCCAGGGCCCGATCGACGCGTACGTCTCCTTCGACAACGAGCTCGTCGGCGAGGTGCAGGGACGCAGCCTCGTCGAGGCCATCCCGAACGCGAACGTCTCCGACAAGATCGTCATGGTGAACGGCTCGCCCGCGGACCCGAACGCCGGTCAGTTCAAGGCGGGCGCGCTCAGCGAGATCAACGGGCGGGTCACGATCGCGAAGTCGTACGACACCGACAAGTGGAGCCCCGAGGTCGCCCAGGCCAACATGACGAAGGCGATCGAGGCGATCGGCAAGTCCAACATCGCCGGCGTCTACTCCGCCAACGACGCCATGGCCGGCGGCATCATCAAGGCCCTCGAGGCGTCGGGCGTCAAGGACACCGACCTGCCTCCGATCACCGGTCAGGACGCCGAACTGCCCGCCGTGCAGCGGATCATCAGCGGCGAGCAGTTCATGAGCGTCTACAAGCCCTACCCGGCGATGGCCGAGGCCGCCGCCGAGGCCGCCGTCGCCAAGGTCCAGGGACGTGACCTCCAGTTCGAGGCCCTCACCCGCGACACGGTCGACAGCCCGACCGACAAGGGCATTCCGGCCAAGCTGGTCACGGTGGTCGCGCTGACGAAGAAGAACATCCAGCAGACGGTCATCGCCGACGGCATCTACAAGGCGTCCGACATCTGCACCGCCAAGTACAAGTCCGCCTGCCAGGCCCTGAACCTGATCTGAGGCCTCGGCGGACACCCGCCCGCACCACAGCGGCGGCCCCACGCGAAGACCCCGGCGACAAGATCACCGGCCCGGCGCCTACCGCGCCGGGCCGGTGTTCGCTTTCCCCCGTCGTCCCCCGTCGCCCCCCTCGGGCTGCCCGGCCGGACTCCCCCGTGGCCCGGCCGGGGCGGTCGCCTCTCCCCCGCGTGCCGAGCACCCGGGGGGAAGCGGAATCAACGATGCACCGCCACGGGCGTCCTGCACCACCGTCAGCTTGTTGCAACGCGAGGGGAGGAGGCTGGGAGAAAATCGCACAGACAGGTGGTTTTTCCAGCCTCGGACCGGAGGAGCCGTGTTGCGGACCCGGTCCGGGCCGCGCATAGTTGCGCTCCGGAAGCGGCGTACGGCGGGGGTGGGATGCGCGATGGCCAGGCACGGGGCGCAGGAGCATCCACACGGCGCCGACCGACTCTGCGAGGCCGGGGACCGCGTGTACTCCCGGGCCGTACGGCGCGGCCGGGTGGCGCGCACCGACTCCGAGGCGGTCCCCTGCCTCCTGGAGCTGGCCCTTCTGCACCCCGACCCCGACGACATGGAGTGGCTGGTGCCGACCTCCCCGCAGGAGGTCATGACCCGTCTGCTGCGCGGAGTCTACGACGAGGTGAGCGCAAGTCAACGGCGGATGGGCTCGGCGGTCGCCGCCTTCGAGTGGTATGCCGGTCTGGGCGGTCCCGCGCGCGGCACGAGCACCGGCGAGGGCGCGGCGATCCGCGTCCTGGACGGCGCCTCGCGCATCCAGGCCGCCCTCGACGCGGCGACCGAGGCGTGCACGACCGAGGTCCTCACCGTGCAGCCCGGCGGCATCCGGCGTGAGCACGAGCTGTCGGAGGGTCTGCACCGCGCGCTGGAGCTGCGCGGCCGCGGCGTGCGCATGCGGGACCTCTACAACCACGTCGCCCGGCACGGCCAGGGCCTGCTCAACTACCTGGAGCTGATGGGCGACACGGTCGAGGCACGCACCCTGGACGAGGTCATCGACCGGCTGATCCTCTTCGACCGGACGGTCGCCTTCATCCCCGCCAACACCGACCGCACCATGGCCCTGGAGCTGCGTCACCCGGCTCTGATCTCCTACCTGGTGACGGTCTTCGAGCGGCTCTGGCGGCTGGCCGTCCCGCTGACCGCTCCGCTCCCGGACACCCGTATCGAGGGCATCTCGCACCGCGAGCAGTCCATCGCCGCGCTGCTGGCGGAGGGCCATCAGGACGCGGTGATCGCCGAGCGGCTCGGCATCAGCGTCCGCACCTGCCGGGCCCACATCGCCCGCCTCTCGGAGACGCTGGGTGCTGCGAGCCGGACCCAACTGGGCGTGCGCATCGCCCAGGTGGGCCTCGACCGCCCGTCGGAAGAGGGCGAGGGGGCGCCGCGGGCGAGCGGGCCGGACGCGCCGACGCGGCCTGCGAGCCCGCCGCACGGGTCGGCGGAGACGACCCCGCCGGCCTCTGCGGCAGGCTCTGCGGCCGGCGCTCCGCCGGGCTCTGCGGCGGATGCGGATGCGGGTGCGCCGGGCGGCACGGCGGACGCTGCGACGGGGACGGGTGTGCCGGGCGGTACGGCGGGCTCTGCGGGGAGTGCGTCGGGCGGTACTGCGGACGCTGCGACGGGGGCGGGTGTGCCGGGCGGTACGGCGGAGAGGGACGCCTCCGTCGGCGTCCCCGCGCCGGGATCCGGCCCTTCCGCCGCCCCGGCCCCGTCCTAGCGGCCTGCCGCCATCGGCCCCGCCGTTCCTTGGGTTCGCCTGGGCGGCCTGCTGCCGTCGGCCTCGTCGGCTCCACTTCGTCAGGGCCGCCTGCTGCCATCGGCCCCGCCGGTCCTTCGGTTCGACGGCCCGCTGCCGTCGGTCCCGCGATCCTCGGCCCGGCAAAGCCACCCGCCACCACCGGCCCGTCGCGCCCCCGGGCGGCGCTTGCCCCTGCGGGTCGGCGGGCCGCCGCTGCGGCGGCCGGTCCGTGGCTCTCTGCGGGCTGGGTGTCGGCCGTTGCGGCGGGTCTGTGGCTCTCTGAAGGGTCTGCGTGGGTCTGCGTGGCGGCCGCTGTTCCGGCGGGCCTGCGGCCCCTCACGGGCCGCCTCGCGGGGTGTCTCACCGGCCGCTTGACGGGCCGCCTCGCGGGGGTACTTCACGAGCTGCCACGCCGGGTGCCTCACCCGCTGCCTCGTGGCTAGCGGTCCGGTCGTGGGTCCGGGGCCTCCTCCTGCTCGGGCGGTTGGGTCCGGCTCCGGCGCTGGTCCCGGTCGAGGATCCCCGACTGCCCGATGAGATAGCCGAGTTGGGCGCGGCTCTCGCTGCCGAGGGTGGCGGCGAGCTTGGCGATGTGGACGCGCGCGGTGCGGATGTTCATGCCGAGGCGGTCGGCGATGACGGCGTCGGTGTGGCCCTCGACGAGCAGGGCGGCGATGGCCTGCTGCCGGGGCGTGACGCCGCCCCGGGACAGCCGGTGGACCGCCTGCGGGTACATCGGCAGGGCCAGCCGCCAGAGCCGGTCGAACGTGGTGGTGAAGTACGTGAGGAGGGCGGGGTGGCGGACCTCCAGGGCCAGTCGGCCGTCCTCGCCGGCGGGGATGAAGGCGACGGCGCCGTCGATGACGATGAGGCGGTCGGTGACCTCGTCGAGGGTGCGGGCCTCGGCGTCCCCCCGGAGCTGCTCGTACCGTGCCAGCACCAGCGGCTGGTGGCGCTGGGTGTGCTGGTAGAGGGTGCGGATGCGGCAGCCCCGGTCGAGCAGCGCCTGGTCGCGGTCCATCGCGACGGGCTGGGCCCGCTCGCCGCGCGGGCCGCTGTAGTGGACGTGCGGCTGGATGCAGAGCACCTCCCTCGTCGCCTCGGCCATCGCCTCGGTGATGGCCGAGTTGATCCGCTCCGTGCCGCTGAGGACCCGCAGCGAGGCGGGGTCGGTGGGCGCGGCGCTCTGCCCGCCGATGTGCATCAGGGGCGCGAAGAGCGTCGACAGCTGCTCCTCACGGCGTCGTTCCTCGGCGATCCGGGCCCCCGAGGCGCGCAGCAGCCGGTGCAGGGCGACGGCCGGGGCCACGGGCTCGAGTTGGGCGAGGTCGTCCACGGTGGGGTGGAGCAGGCCGTGGGAGAGCAGGCACGGGGCCGCCGTCTCGGCCTCCTCGGTCTTGACGCGTCCGCAGCGGAGGGCCTGCTGGTAGAGCCGCGTGCCGGCGGCGCAGAGGTCCTCCACGCCGTGGTCGTGGTGCGGCGGCGCGCTCACTGCGGTGCTCCCTGTGGGCCGTACCGGTGCTCCGGTGTCGTCATGCATGACCTTTGTTCTGCGGACGGGTCAGGGCTGCTGCTTGAGGATTCCCGACTGGGCGATGAGGAAGCCGAGTTGTGCGCGGCTGCCGCTGCCCAGCGCGGTGGCGAGCTTGGCGATGTGGGCACGGCAGGTACGTACGTTCATGCCCAGCCGGCGGGCGATCGCCTCGTCGACGTGCCCCTCGACGAGGAGCTTGGCGATGGAGTGCTGGATTTCCGTGATGCCGTCGGGAGCGGTCTCGTAGGGGGCGCCGGTGGCCAGCGGGACCGCGCGGCCCCACATGAACTCGAAGACCTTGATCAGGTAGCGGACGAGCCCGGGGTGCCGGAGCTCGAGGGCGACCTGGCCGTCGTCCCGGGTCGGGATGAAGGCCACGGTCTCGTCGCAGATGATCAGCCGCTCCACGAGTTCGTCGATGGTGCGGTACTCCACCTTGCCGTCGGTGAACTGCGAGACGTAGGCCAGCGTCTCGGGGCTGTAGCGGGCCGTGTGCTGGTAGAGCGTCCGGATGCGGCAGCCGCGTTCGATCAGCGGGCGGTCGCGTTCGAGCCCCTGCACGAGGGTGTGCTCGAGGCGGCGCCGGCTCGGCTGGACGGTGAGCATCTCGGTCTGGCACTGGGACGTGGCCAGGTCGAGCGCCGCGTTGATCCGGTCGACGCCCTCCAGCACCGTGATGGAATGCGTGGTCGGCGTCGGCTGGGCGCTGAGGGTCATGAACGGCTCGAAAGCGTCGGCGAGTTCCACCGACAGCCGTCGGCGCTGGGTGATCTCGCGCTCGATCGGGTTGAGCAGCTGGGACAGGGCGATCGACGGGGGCACCGGACGGAGCCAGTTCGCGTCGTCGGGGTCCGCGTGGAGCAGGGCGAACTCCATCAGACACGGAGCAGGCTCCACGTCCGCACGGGCTACCCGGCCCGTCCGAAGAGCGTTCCCATAGAGACGGCGACCTTCCTCGCACAGCTCAGTCGTCGCATGAGGATGTGTCGGCTTTGCCTCATTTTTCGTCAAATCTCCACCCCCCAGGGTCCTGAACGTGCAGGAACATGATGCATCGATTGTGTGGCCATGACGTGCCCGAATGGGCCATCGTCGTAGTCGACGGGGGAGAGGTGACCTTCAAATGAGGACGAAGCCGACTATGCATAAGAGAATGCTTCGCTCGGCGCTCGCCGCCGCCTTCTCCGCCGCCTTGGCCTTCGGAGCTCTGAGCGGCCTCGCGGGGACGACGGGCGACACGGCGGGCGACAATACGTGGAGTCCCGGTGCCGGCGCCGTCGTGACGGCCGGTGACAGCACCTGGGACACTCCGGCGGACAGCACGTGGTCCGCCGCCGCCGACAGCACCTGGGTCGCTCCGGCCGACAGCACGTGGTCCGCGCCCGCCGACAGCACCTGGGTCGTCACGGCGGCGGCGCTGGGCGACAGCACGTGGATCACGCCTCGCGACAGCACGTGGGCCGCCGAGTCATGACCACGCCACCCGACGACCGCTCCTTCCGCCGCGAGATGGCCACCGCCTACCGCTCCGGCTGGCACTTCATCGACCTGGTCACCGCCATCCCCCACAGTGGTGACTCGTTGATGGTGACGGTGTTCGGCGAGCCGGTGGTGGTGACCCGCGACGAGGACGAGGACGTACGGGCCTACCGGTGCCTGCGCAAGCCACGAGGGGCGCCGCAGCCCGTGCGGTGCGCCATCCGGTACGGAATGATCTTTGTGAATCTGGATCAGCGTGACCACAGGCTGGTGGAGCCCGAGGCTCTGCCCCTGAAGACCATCTCAGCCACCCCCCGCAGTGCCTGACGCGATTCCCCCGTCGTAACAGATCGCTCAGGTGCTTCCCCCCCGCAGCGGCGTCACCGTGACCTGAACACGGTGACGCCGCTGCAGTTTCCGGGGATATCTCCGGGTATGCGCTCGCTTGATCCTTGGCTGGAAATCGACGGGTTCGGTTTCGGTCACCCGGCCGCACCGGCCCCTCCGGTCGCCGCGGCCACGCCCCTCCCGTCAGGGGCGGGCGCGCCCCTCCCGTCCGGGTCAGCCGCGTCCCATCGCCCGGGTCAGCTCGATCTCGATCACCACGCGCGAGGGGTTGGGCCTCGGCTCGCGTCCGTAGCGCTGCGCGTACCGGCGTTCCGCCTCCGCGACCCGCTCCCGGTCCGTGCGGACGAACGCCAGCCCCTCCAGCGTCGCCCAGCGCCGCCCCTCCATCTGGCACACCGCGACCCGCGCCCCGGCCGGCTCCGCCGCCAGGACGTTGCGCACCTTCCTGCTCGCCCCGTCGGCGATGACCCGGGCGAGGCGGTGCTCGGGGTCGTAGGTGACGCCGACCGGCACCACGTGCGGACTGCCGTCCGGGCGCGACGTCGTCAGCGTGCACAGGTGTCGCTCGCGCCAGAAGGCGAGGTACGGCGCGTCCGGCGCGCCCGGGTCCTGGGGAGGTGCTGCCATGCCAGGGAACCTACTGCCTCCCGGTTGCGCGCGGCGCACCAGGGGAACACGGGAGAACGAGAGCGCACCTTGAGCGGAATAGACTCAACTTTGTGTACGCTGACTGAGTCAGTACCGGGAGAGTGCTGACGCAAGGAGGAGACAGCGAACGTGGACGCCGAGCTGACCAACCGGAGCCGGGACGCGATCAACGCGGCCAGCAGCAGGGCCGTGTCCGAAGGGCACGCCGACCTCACCCCCGCCCACCTGCTGCTCGCGCTGCTGCAGGGCCAGGACAACGAGAACATCATCGACCTGCTCGCGGCGGTGGACGCCGACCAGGCCGCCGTCCGGGCCGGGGCCGAGAAGGTGCTCGGCTCGCTGCCCAGCGTGGCCGGTTCCACCGTCGCGCCCCCGCAGCCCAACCGCGACATGCTGGCCGTCGTCGCCGACGCGCAGAGCCGCGCCCGCGACCTGGGCGACGACTACCTGTCCACCGAGCACCTGCTCCTCGGCGTCGCCGCCAAGGGCGGTCCGGCAGCCGAGGTGCTCACCCGGCAGGGCGCGACCGCGAAGAAGCTCCAGGAGGCCTTCCAGAAGGCCCGCGGCGGACGCCGGGTGACCAGCGCCGACCCCGAGGGCCAGTACAAGGCCCTGGAGAAGTTCGGCACGGACTTCACCGCCGCCGCCCGCGAGGGCAAGCTCGACCCGGTCATCGGCCGGGACACCGAGATCCGGCGCGTCGTGCAGGTGCTGTCCCGCCGCACCAAGAACAACCCCGTCCTCATCGGCGAGCCCGGCGTCGGCAAGACCGCCGTCGTCGAGGGCCTCGCCCAGCGGATCGTCAAGGGAGACGTGCCCGAGTCCCTCAAGGACAAGCGGCTCGTCGCCCTCGACCTCGGCGCGATGGTCGCCGGCGCGAAGTACCGGGGCGAGTTCGAGGAGCGGCTGAAGACCGTCCTCGCCGAGATCAAGGACTCCGACGGGCAGATCATCACCTTCATCGACGAGCTGCACACGGTCGTCGGCGCGGGCGCCGGCGGCGACTCCGCCATGGACGCCGGCAACATGCTCAAGCCGATGCTCGCGCGCGGCGAGCTGCGCATGGTGGGCGCCACCACGCTCGACGAGTACCGCGAGCGGATCGAGAAGGACCCGGCGCTGGAGCGCCGCTTCCAGCAGGTGCTGGTGGCCGAGCCGACCGTCGAGGACACCATCGCCATCCTGCGCGGACTCAAGGGCCGCTACGAGGCCCACCACAAGGTGCAGATCGCGGACGCGGCGCTGGTCGCCGCCGCCACCCTCTCCGACCGGTACATCACCTCCCGCTTCCTCCCCGACAAGGCCATCGACCTCGTCGACGAGGCCGCCTCCCGCCTGCGCATGGAGATCGACTCCTCGCCGGTCGAGATCGACGAGCTCCAGCGGTCCGTGGACCGGCTGAAGATGGAGGAGCTGGCCCTCAGCAAGGAGACCGACGCCGCCTCCCGCGAGCGCCTGGAGAAGCTGCGCCGAGACCTCGCCGACCGCGAGGAGGAGCTGCGCGGGCTCACGGCCCGCTGGGAGAAGGAGAAGCAGTCCCTCAACCGGGTCGGCTCGCTGAAGGAGAAGCTCGACGACCTGCGCGGGCAGGCCGAGCGCGCCCAGCGCGACGGCGACTTCGACACCGCCAGCAAGCTGCTGTACGGCGAGATCCCCGCCCTGGAGCGCGATCTGGAGGCCGCGTCCGAGGCCGAGGAGGAGGCCGCGAAGGACACCATGGTCAAGGAGGAGGTCGGCTCGGACGACATCGCCGACGTCGTCGCCTCCTGGACCGGCATCCCGGCCGGCCGCCTCCTCGAGGGCGAGACGCAGAAACTGCTCCGCATGGAGGACGAGCTCGGCAGGCGGCTCATCGGCCAGGCGGAGGCGGTCCAGGCGGTCTCCGACGCCGTGCGGCGCTCCCGCGCCGGCATCGCCGACCCCGACCGCCCCACCGGCTCCTTCCTCTTCCTCGGCCCGACCGGCGTCGGCAAGACCGAGCTGGCCAAGGCCCTCGCCGACTTCCTCTTCGACGACGAGCGGGCCATGATCCGCATCGACATGTCGGAGTACGGCGAGAAGCACAGCGTCGCCCGCCTCGTCGGCGCGCCGCCCGGGTACGTCGGCTACGAGGAGGGCGGCCAGCTCACCGAGGCGGTGCGCAGGCGCCCGTACAGCGTGGTCCTGCTGGACGAGGTGGAGAAGGCGCACCCGGAGGTCTTCGACGTCCTGCTCCAGGTCCTCGACGACGGCCGGCTGACCGACGGCCAGGGACGCACCGTCGACTTCCGCAACACCATCCTGGTGCTGACCTCCAACCTGGGCAGCCAGTACCTCGTCGACCCGCTGTCCACCGAGACGCAGAAGAAGGAACAGGTCCTGGAGGTCGTGCGGGCGTCCTTCAAGCCGGAGTTCCTCAACCGGC
This sequence comes from Streptomyces sp. NPDC001027, assembly GCF_040299045.1. Classification (NCBI taxonomy): domain Bacteria; kingdom Bacillati; phylum Actinomycetota; class Actinomycetes; order Kitasatosporales; family Streptomycetaceae; genus Streptomyces; species Streptomyces sp. NPDC001027. The sequence goes on along the minus strand of NZ_JBEPBI010000018.1, from coordinate 61,028 downwards.
TCGACGACCTGGTCGTCTTCTCGGCGCTGAACAAGACCGAGCTCGGCCGGATCGCCCGCCTGCAGATCGACCGCCTGGCCAAGCGGCTCGCCGAGCGCCGGCTCACCCTGGAGGTCACCGACGCGGCCCTCGCCTGGCTCGCCGACGAGGGCAACGACCCGGCGTACGGCGCCCGGCCGCTGCGCCGCCTGGTCCAGACGGCCATCGGCGACCGGCTGGCCAAGGAGATCCTGGCGGGCGAGGTCAAGGACGGCGACACGGTCCGCGTCGACGCCTTCGGCGAGGGCCTGATCGTCGGCCCCACGACGGGCAAGACGCTGTAGGGCACCCAGGTCACGTCGTGAACGCCGAGTACCGCACCCGCGCGGTCTCGGCGTTCTCGTACGTCACGTTCACATTGACGTAGTACGCGTCCACGCCCGGGCGCTCGGTGACGTCGAGCTGGAAGCAGTAGTCCACGCCGGAGCCGCATGCCTCGGTGCCCGGGCCGCCCGGCCGGGGCGCCTCGGGGTAGGCGCCCGTCAGCCAGGCGCTCACGCCCCCGCGAGGCATGCGGAAGTCGGCCTGATAGTTCGTGTCCAGCCAAGACTGCACCGTGCACGTCGCGTCCCGGACGTCGGCCGGCAGCTCGGCCCCGCCGAAGGCCAGCGCCTCGGCGCAGGACACGCCCTTCAGACGGGTCCCGTCCGCCTCCTCGTCGTCGCTCAGCACCCAGACGCCGACCAGCACCAGCAGGCCGGCCACGAGCAGCGCCGGAAGGGCCAGGATCGCCGCCACCAGACCCCACCTGGTCCGGCCCGCCGACTCCGCCGGCCCCGGCCGCACGTCCGCCCCGGGCCGCTCGCCCGTGTCGTTTCGCCCGTTCTTCGCCACGTGATCCCCCTCCATCCGTCACCGCCCCTTGGTACGACAGGCCGGATCATGTCAGCTCAGGGCTGACAGCCCCGGCGGGGCTTGCCACCCCCCTCCCCGCATGGGGGAGGATGGCAGGATCCGTACGAAGGGAAAATCACGGTGAGCATCGACCCGTCCTCGATTCCGAACTTCGGGGGCCAGCCAGAGCCGGAGCCCCAGGGTGGACCGGCGGGCCCCGTCGTCCCGGATCAGGACCTCGTGAAGCAGCTCCTCGACCAGATGGAGCTGAAGTACGTCGTCGACGACGAGGGTGACCTCGCGGCGCCGTGGGAGGAGTTCCGTACGTACTTCATGTTCCGCGGCGAGGGGGACCAGGCGGTCTACTCGGTGCGGACGTTCTTCGACCGGGCCCACAAGATCGACGACAAGGCGCAGCTGCTCGAGTCGATCGACGACTGGAACCGCCGCACCCTGTGGCCGAAGGTCTACACCCACACCCACGACGACGGCACCGTCCGCCTCATCGGCGAGGCGCAGCTGCTGATCGGCGCCGGGGTCAACATCGAGCTGTTCGTCTCCTCGACGGTGAGCTGGGTGCGCGCGGCCATCGAGTTCGACAAGTGGCTCGTGGAGCAGCTGGGCCTGGAGTCGGCCGTCGACGAGGCCGACGAGAAGCCCGAGGACGGCGCCGAGGGCGCCGAGTAGCACCGCCGACCTCCTGCACGCCGAGCGGGCGCCCCTCCACACCCTGTGGACGGACGCCCGCTCGTGTGTCCACGCTCGGTCAGGAGGCGAACGGGGTGGCTCCGGCCTTCGTCACGAGGCGCCACAGGTGGTCGGCGGTGCCGTTGTCGTCCCACTGCAGTGTCGGGGCCCCGGACGCGGTGGACATGTTCTCGACGCCAAGGACCATGCCGCTGTTCTTGTTGACGATCTTGCAGTAGCCGTCGCCTGCGGGCGCCAGCGACCACAGGTGGTCGGCGGTGAGCGTGTCGCCCCACTGGAGCGCGACGGCGCCGGCTGTCTTCGAGGCGCCGCTGACGCCGAGCACCTGGCCGCTGTTGGTGTTGAAGATCTTGTAGTAGCCGTTCTCGGCGGGCACGACCTTCCACCAGTGGTTGGCCGTGTCGTCGGCCGACTGCTGCTGTGCGGCGCCTCCCGCCGCGATGGAGGAGTCGGAGATGCCGAGCTCCAGGCCGCTGTTCTTGTTGACGATCTTCACGGCGGGGGTCTCCGGGTACCAGGACTCCAGCTCGGTGACGCCGACGAACTTGCCGGGCTGCGGTGTGAAGACGACCCGGAACCGGGACGTCGTGACCGTCGGGAACGTCACCTCGTTCGCGTCGTCGGCGACCGGTGTGGCCGGGCTCCTGGTCTGGCCCGGGACGTCGACCCACGAGCCGTCGTCGAAGTACTGCACGGTGTAGCCCGCCGGGACGCGGATGTTCGCGCCGTCGTCGTACGTGTAGAACCTGACCTCGTTGATCTTGCGCGGCGCGCCGAAGTCGACGCCGAGGTGGTCGGTGGCGTTCGGCGAACCGGAGTTGGTCCACCGGTCGTCGGGGATCTTGTCGTAGCGGATCCAGCCGTCGGTGGCCCGCAGCGGGGCGTCGAACGTGGTGGCCTTGCAGGTCTGGCCGCTGTGGCAGTGCGGGCCGTTGGAGACGGTGTTGGTGTAGGAGGCGAAGGCCTTCGGGAAGGGCTGGGTGACGGCGCGGCCCAGCCAGTCCTGCTCGGCGGTGAGGGGGTTGGCGGCCACGTTCATCATCCGCGTGGCGGGCGCCGGGGTGACCGGCGCGGCGACCCTCACCGTGGTGTTGCCGATCGTCGAGGACTGATGGATGCGCACGCCGTCCTGGAAGACCTGCAGTCCGCTGCCCTTGCCGTAGTGCGAGCCGTCCCGGTCCCAGCGGATCGAGTAGGTGTGCCCGTGGTAGGGCAGGCTCTCCACCGCGAAGAAGTCCCAGTTCGACGGGACCAGCGGCTTCAGCACCAGCGTGTCGTCCGCCTGCGGTCTGATGCCCAGCAGGCCGGTGAGCACGAGGTCGTTGAAGCTGGAGTGGTTGTAGTTCTCGCTGAAGTTGAAGCCGTCGTAGATCCATTCGCCGGTGTCGCCGTCGGCGGCCTCGGCGATGTAGGGCTTGCCGTCCTTGTGCTGGAGGTCTGCGAACTGGGACAGCAGGGTCTGGTAGTCGGCCTTGGTGATGTCGTTCTGGGCTGGGTAGTCCTGGAGCAGGTTCGCCAGACCGGTGAGGACCTGGCTCGTCTGGTAGGGCCAGCTCGGGCCGTTCCAGTGGCAGCAGTTGGCGTCGTCGCGCTTCTGCTCGGCCGGTATCGCCTCGTAGTTGAAGTACGGGTTCGCCGTGATCCGGTCCAACTCGGCGAAGCCCGTGCCCTTGGTGAACTTCAGCGTGTTGGCGCCGGCCTTCATCGGGACCTGCACGGTCACGGACTTCGACTCCGCGAACTGGCCCCAACTGCCGCCGGGCGCATAGCTGACGGTGACAGGATTGGCGGTATCGCCGTTCACGACGACCTTGTGGGTCGAGGTGGTGGAGGTGGCGTTGGCGTAGTGGACCGTCACCGGGTACGTGCCGTTGCCGGGCGCGTCCACGGTGAAGGTGACCGCGCTGTCGTCGAAGTCGATCTGCCCGATGTACTGGCCGTTCGACGCCGACGACGAGTTGAACAGGTTGGCGTGGGTGCGAGGGGCCTGCTCCGCCTCGAAGTCGTGCACCCGCTCCAGGGTCGTCGGCCCGAACGGCGCCTTGAACCGCTTGGCGTCCGTCAGGTGCTTCCACGCCGAGGAGTACTGCGCATCCGGCAGGTTGAACGCCCAGGGCGCGTAGCCCATCAGCTCCCGCCAGGTCGTCCTGGTCTGCTTCAGGGCGCCGTTGGTGCCGTCCGTGTTGTAGACCTGCATGAAGAACTTGCGCTGCGGATCCCAGAGGGAGTTCTGCACGGCGGCCTTGAGCTGTGCGGCCTTCGCGGCGTAGTCGTTCGCGGTCGCCGAGTCCCCGGTCATCGTGGCGATCTCGCTGATCGCCTGGGCGGCGGCGAACATGTAGGCGTTGATCGTGGGCCGGTAACCGCGCCCGCCGCCGAACCAGTCGCTGCTGTGCATCGACGTCTCGGTGTACTCCGTGGCGTCGGACAGCGGGGACTGGTGATACAGGTCGCTGGCGGACTGCGTGCCGTTCACGGTGACGTTGTCGTCGAAGTTGCCGTCCCACCGCTTGTACAGGGCGATGAGCTGCGGGAGTTGGGACTTGATCTGCGCGGCGTCCCCGGTGACGAGGAAGCGCTGGTAGGCCGCGCTCGTGATCCACTCGCTGAAGTTCCGTACGCCGGAGTTGCCCGCCCCGCGCAGCCAGAAGTCGAGGTAGTCACCCGCGTAGTCGCGGTTGCGCAGCCAGCGTCCGTCCAGCAGGTGGTACCCGGTCGCGTCCGGGAGCGCGGTGTACGGGTTCCCGGCGTAGCCGATCGGCACGTCGTACTCGGTGGACACGTAACCCGTGCCCGGCACGGTGTACCGCAGCGCCCGCTTGTAGGTGCTCCACCGGTAGTAGTAGACGTCGTCGATGTCGTCGTCGGGGGTGTCGACGAACGGGATGTTGTCCTTGTACCACTGCCGCTCGTCGAGCTGGTTGGCGGCGAGGATCGCGTCCTTGTCGAGGGCGACGGCGGCGGGGTCGTCGGCCGCCTGGGCGGGGGCCGCACCGGGACCCCCCGTCAGCAGGGCCATGGACAGCGTCGAGCCGCACAGTACTGCCAGCAGGCGAGTGCCGGGTCTGGATCGGTGGCGCATAGCGGTGTCTCCCATCGGGCATTCATGCGGGAAACCCGCTGTTCGATTTATCGAACGTCGTTCGAAATCTTGCGCGACGGTATTGACGAAACACCGTCAAGTCAAGAGTTCTGTCAGGGCCGACGGCGACCGCCTTCGGGATGGCGGCGACACCCGCCTGCTCCAGGCCCGTCCCGAGCGGAGTCGGGCAGCCGCATGGCCTCGGCGACGGCGTACTGGAGGGGGCCGGAGGCGACATAGGTCAGGTACTGAGTCGCGGAGCGCACGGCGGTGACGCGCGGCCGGCCGGTCCTCAGGTCGCATACCTCGGACGGGTGTGGCAGGAGGTCTACGCGCACCTGATCGTTCACCATGCCACCCGCGGCCTACTGGACGAAGCCGCCCAGACTGCACCGCAGTACCGCCGAGCGGACCTCGTTCACCCGGGTCCTGCGCTCGCAGGTGTCGGTCACTCGCGGCTGCACCCTCGACGTCCGTGCTGCCCCCACCGATTTCCCCATGTGGCAACCGGTTTCACGCCGCCTTTTTCGGATGAGTACGAGTACTCAGACGCCGTGGTGGCCGATACGGATGGGGCACGTGATGTAGGGGCGTTACGGTACTTCTCGATCCCGCGTTGCGGTCACAACAGATTCACGTCCGCTCGGCGGCGCACGATCAGGACGCGGGGAGGAACCACGCATGGCGTGGGATGAGTGGGAGCAGCTCAAGGCCGTAGCGGTCGAGCGGCAGGCCACGCAGATGCAGCTCAACCATGTGCCAGCCGACCTGGGAGGCGGCGGCACGAGTAACTCCGCTACTCCTGCTGGCAAGTTGAGGTCGGACAAGGCGGCATGGACCAAGGCGGGGGAGGACGTCGGGTCCTTGCGAGAGGACCTTGGCAAGGCGTCGGTGAAGATGGATTCGGGCCAGACGGGTCTCGGGAAGGGAACCGGGTGCCTGACCGCGGCGGCCCAGCAGGATGTGTACGAGTCCTGGAAGCGCTACGTCAAGGACGTGGGCGAGGTGTGTGACGGGCTTGCCGGTGTACTGGAGAAGGCGGGTAACGACCAGTTACGGACGGATCAGGCCATCGAGGCCGAGATCGCCAAGCTGAAGACCGAGTACTACGAGGACGCACCCTCCGGCGGTCAGGCCAAGGGGCGGTGACCCTGACGTGGACCACCTGACGCTCAAGGCGCTCACGCCGACCGAGTACACGGAGGCGGCTGACGGGTACCGCGCGATCAGCGGCTCGGCCGACGCCGCCATGGGCCGCATTGACAAACAGATCACCGCAGCCATGCGGAAGGCCAACGAGGGTGAGGCCGCGGGCGCGGCACTCAAGCAGCTGCGGAAGCTGTCGGAGAACTTTCATTACACCCATGTCGAGTGAGGCCTGATCACTGGAGCTCTCGACGGCTTCTCGTCCGAGATCACCGCCCCCAAACGGCGCTTGACTGAAGCACTGGACGATGCGGCAGCGCTGGCATACACCGTCAATGCGGACGGCGCCGTCGCATATCCCGCCGGCGGTAAGAACGAGCTCACCGGTGAGCCGATCCCTGGCGGGAAAGTCATGGGCAACAACGGCTTGATCACCGGAAACGACACAGGATTTCAAGCACCCGGGCTGGTGCCGAACAATCCGGAGTTCAAGAACCCGAACCCGCACCATGCCAAGGCCGTGGACATCGCCGACCGCATCGCCCACGCCGTACGGGAAGCGCAGGAGATCGACGATCGGTACAGCAGGGCGCTGAACAAGCTCAAGGCGGCGCCGGGGCTGAATGTCGACACCAAAACATGGGCGGACGTAGCATCAGATGTCGATGCTGTGAGCTCAGCGGCCAGCAAATACCTCCAGGATCATATCCCGTTGGACAAGTCGCCGGCCGACCGCAAAGAGTGGTGGGACAGCCTCAGCAATGAGGAGCGTGAGGAGTACAAGGCGGCCTTCCCAGAAATCATCGGCAACTTGGACGGGATCCCGTCCACGGTCCGTGACGAGGTCAACCGGGAGAACATCCACCTCCTCATAGCGCAGTTGGAGGGCCAGCCCGGAGAGGCGTCCAAAGAAAAACTCGAAGGACTGAAGGGCATACAGACGAAGCTCAATTCGGGAAGCCAGCCGCCCATGTTTCTTCTGGGTATCGGTCTCGAAGGAAACGGGAGGGCGATCGTCGCGTACGGGAACCCTGACACCTCGAAGAACGTGTCAGCCTACGTGCCTGGCCTGGGAACCAAGCTCGACGCCGGATTCGCCGACGGCACGGTGAAGCGAGCCTTCTCCACCGCGCAGGGCGCCCAGAAGTTCGATCCCTCCTCATCCGCGATCGTATGGCTCGGCTACGACGCGCCCCAATCGATCGACGTGATGACGACGGCCGACGCCGAGCGAGGCGCCCCCGCCTACAACAGTTTCATGAGTGGAATCTCGGCCACCAACGAGAACGCAGATCCCCATGTCACCGCCATCGGTCATTCCTACGGTTCGCGACTGGTGGGCGCCGCCACGCAGGAGGCGGGCGGGATCGCAGGCGCCGATGACATCATCCTCGTAGGAAGTCCCGGTGTCGGCGTGGACAAGGCGGAGGACCTCGGCGTGGGCAAGGAGCACGTCTGGGTGGGCGCGGCTGAGAATGACATCGTCACCAAGCTCCCTTCCTCGAAAGAGGCCACTGCAGGGACCATGGGGTTCTTCGGGGGCGGCCCGCTCGGCGCGTACCTGGCCGGCGACCTCGCCGACCAGGGTGACGACGACGTCTGGTTCGGCAAGGACCCGGCGAGCAAAGCGTTCGGGGCCAACCGGTTCCAGACCCTGCCCGGACCGGAGCTGGCGCAGCCTTCGTTCCCCGAGGTGTGGAACTCGACCCTGGATATCGAGGCTCACAGCAACTACTTCTCCCCGGAGGAAGGGAAGGACAAGGTTTCTGCGCGGAACATCGCTGCCATCGTCGCAGGGCAGCCGGGATACGTCGTGAGGGAGACGCCACGATGAGGGCGAGGGGTGCGGCGGCGGCTGCCGCGCTGGTGCTGGTTCTCTCCGGATGCGGCGCGGCAGGCGGCGCGTCGACGAGCAAGGAAAGTCGGTCGAAGATGAACCTGCAGGAGGCCGCTGACAGGGCTGACGCGATTCTGGACGAGGCGTTCGCGGCCATCAAGCCCCCAGTTCAGTGGACGCACCTGTACTCCATGCCGGGTGACTGCTACGTGGACCGTGACCGTTCCGTCATGACGGTCATCTCCGCCGAACGGCGCGGCAGCTTCCTCGGCGTCCTGGAGCGTCACTGGAAGAGCAGGGGTTACCAGCTCGTCGCCACGAGTCCGAACGGCCTGGCGGCGAATTTCGAGACTCAGGACGGGTACCAGCTGGAGGTTCTGATCGGGCCGAACGGCCAGGCCCATCTGAGCGTCACCACCCCGTGCGTGGAGAAGTCCGAGGTGGCTCAGCCGACGAGCAAGCCGAACGGCCCCGACTACTCGAGGGAGAAGCTGCCGGAGCCGAACGTGCGGTCCGCGTTCTGGTCGAGCACGACGCCCCTGTCCAGCTGACGGATGGGCGACGTCCGGAGGTCGGAACGACCGGGAGGTGCCCGCCCTCGACTCGCTCAGGCCTCCCTGTTCGTCAGCGTCGCCAGTGGGCGAATGCCTTGCGCAGCCGTTCCGTCGCGTCCGCCAGGACCTGCGTGCGCTTGCAGAAGGCGAAGCGGACGAACGGGGCGCCCGCGTCGCGGTGGTCGTAGAAGACCGCGTTGGGGATGGCGACGACGCCCGCGCGCTCGGGCAGGGCGCGGCAGAAGGCGACGCCGTCGGTCTCGCCGAGGGGGCGGATGTCGGTGGTGACGAAGTAGGTGCCGGTCGGTGCGAACACCCCGAAGCCCGCGTCCGTCAGCCCCGCGGCCAGCAGGTCCCGCTTGGCCCGCATGTCCTCGCGGAAGCCGTCGAAGTACGCGTCCGGCAGGCTCAGGGCCTCGGCGACCGCGTACTGGAAAGGGCCGGAGGACACGTACGTCAGGAACTGCTTGGCCGCGCGGACCGCCGACACGAGAGCGGGCGCCGCCGTGACCCAGGCGACTCCTCGTTCGCGCACTCATTCGCATGAGGGCCCACAGGGCTACACCCCCGAGCGACAGCGTGCTGTTGTGTACACATGGGACACTTGGTACCCTTGGGTGCATGACACAGCCCATGCCCATAGAGTCGATCCGTGATGTCCGGGCACACCTGGCCGAGGTCGTGGAGCGGGCCGACCGGGACGACGTACCTACCGTCATCACCCGGCGCGGCAAGCAGGTCGCCGCCGTGGTGTCCATCGAGGTGCTGCGCAAATACCAGGAGTGGGAAGAGCGCGAGATCAACCGGATCATCGACGAGCGCATGACCAACCCGGCACCCGGCATCCCGATCGAGGACATCATGAGGGAGACGCTGGCGCGCAGTGAGTGAGTACCGCACCGTCTTCCGAGCCGAGGCTCAGGCCGAACTCCGCAAGGTGCCGCGAGACATGGCCCTCCGCATTTTGGCCAAGTTGACCGAGCTGGAGAGCGACCCGATGGGGTTCAACACCACGGCCCTCGTCTCCCAGCCCGACCGGCGCCGCCTACGGGTAGGCGACTACCGCGTGATCTACACAATCGACAACGGCGAGCTGGTGGTGTGGGTCGTACACGTCGGGCATCGCTCCACCGTCTACGACACCTGAGCACTGAGAGCGGAGACCGCGCAGGAAGGGCGACGTGCAGTTTCGTGTCGCCGAAGCGCTCGCCGGCATTGTGGCCATGCGTCGCGATGGTGTCTGCTGACACGGGACTCCTCCGGTGCGGGGCTGAGGTACGCGGAGGAGCCCAGACCGTACGGCTGTTACGCGGCCAGCGACTTGAGCCGGGATGCCGCCTCCTCCAACACGCTGGTCCGTTTGCAGAAAGCAAATCGAACAAAGGGTGCGCCTTGCTCGCGGTGGTCGTAGAAGACCTCGTTCGGGATGGCGACCACCCCGCAGCGTTCCGGCAGGGCGCGGCAGAAGGCAGAGCCGTCGCTCTCGCCGAGGGGGCGGATGTCGGTGGTGACGAAGTAGGTGCCGGCGGGGCGGAAGACGGAGAAGCCCGCCTCCGTGAGGCCCGCCGCCAGCAGGTCCCGCTTGGCCAGCATGTCCGCGCGGAAGGCGTCGAAGTAGCTGTCGGGCAGCGCGAGGGCCTCGGCGACCGCGTACTGGAACGGCCCCGACGCCACGTACGTCAGGAACTGCTTGGCCGCGCGGACCGCTGAGACGAGAGCAGGCGCCGCCGTGACCCAGCCGACCTTCCAGCCGGTGAAGGAGAACGTCTTGCCGGCCGAGCCGATCGTGACCGTGCGCTCCCGCATCCCGGGCAGCGTCGCCGCCGGCACGTGTGCGGCCCCGTCGAAGACCAGGTGCTCGTAGACCTCGTCCGTGACGACGAGCAGGTCCCGTTCCACCGCCAGCTCGGCGATCGCGGTCAGCTCCTCGCGGGTGAGGACCGTGCCGGTCGGGTTGTGCGGGGTGTTGATCAGCAGCAGCCGCGTGCGGTCGGTCACCGCGCCGCGCAGCTCGTCCAGGTCGAGGCAGAAGCGCCCCTGCCCGGCGTCGGGGCGCAGCGTCACCGGCACGCGCGTGGCGCCGGCCATCGCGATGCAGGCCGCGTAGGAGTCGTAGTACGGCTCGAGGGCGATCACCTCGTCGCCGGGCTCGAGCAGGGCGAGCAGCGAGGCGGCGATGGCCTCCGTGGCGCCCGCCGTGACCAGGACCTCCGTGTCCGGGTCGAAGGAGAGGCCGTACCGTCGGCGCTGGTGGTCGGCGATCGCGGTGCGCAGCTCGGGCACGCCCGGGCCCGGCGGGTACTGGTTGCCGCGCCCGTCCCGCAGCGCCCGCACGGCCGCCTCCCGGACCTCCTCGGGGCCGTCCGTGTCGGGGAAGCCCTGGCCCAGGTTGATCGAGCCGGTCGTCGTGGCGAGGGCGGACATCTCGGCGAAGATCGTCGTCCCGAACTCGGCGAGACGGCGGTTGAGGAAGGGGCGCGCGGGAGAGGTCATGGCCGTCATCCTGCGCCGAAGCTCTGGAGTTCCTCAACTCCGCTTTGGTTGTGTGTCGGGGCGGGCATCCCCCGTTCACGCGGCGCTCGGGCGCCGCGCGAGGCGCCCACGGGGGGCCGCTTCGGGGGACAGGGAAGGAGGGTGACGCCATGTTCTTCGGCATCGTCCTGGCGGTGATCGTGATCGGTTTCGTGGTGGCCGTGGCGGCCAACGCGAGCAGGCGCAGCTCCGCGCGGTCCTATCGCGGCGGCAGGTCGCGCGGCAGCGGCTCCTCCAGCGGCTCCGGCAGCTGGTGGGCGGGCGGCGCGGCCGGCGGGAGCAGCGCCTCCTGCAGTTCCGGCAGTTCCGGCAGTTCCGGCGGGCACCACGGGGGCCATCACGGGGGGCACTCGTGCGGCGGCTCTTCCTCGTCCTGCGGCGGCAGCTCGTCCTGTGGCGGCGGATCGTCCTGCGGCGGGGGCGGCGGATGCGGCGGAGGCAGCTGACACGGGGCAGCTGAGCTCCCCGCGGGGGGAGCCGCATCCGGACCGCGGGGCCCGACCGACCACGGGCTCCGCGGTCACACCATGTGCCCGGGGCGGGAGCGAACGGCATGTGCCCGGCCCGCCTGGGCGTACGCCCTGGTTGAACAGTTGAGCTGTGGAGCCCCCCGAGGGATGGAAACCCCACGAAGTTGGGTAAAAACGCTGTGGCGGCACCACACTTCATGATTCCCTCTAAAACACCGACACAGCCCCTCACACCTTCGGGCGTCCCGAGCGGACGACCTCCCCAGACCGGGCTGGCCGGGACGGTTCCCGGTGTCGACCGGGGTGCGCCGGACCTTTCCTCCTTTTCTTTGCGTCTCCGCGGAGCCGATCCATGCTCACGACCCTGAACACCTCCTACACCGACACGCGCGCGGCCGATCTCGCCTGGGCCCTGGGGCGTGAACCGCTGCCCGCCCTCGCCACCCTCGACCTCGAACTGAACGGCGCCAAGCTTCAGTTGAGACTGCTCGGTGCGTCGCACCAGGTGCTGCTCGAAGAGGAGGAGGCCAGTTGTTCGGAGACGGTGGCCTGCATCCCCGGCAGCAGCACCCCGCTCCCGCTGGGCGTCGCCAAGCGGGTCGGCGGCTGGGAGTACGAGTTCGCGGCGCGCGTCGAGGAGCTCACGCCGGACCAGTTCGCGGGCCGCGCCCAGGAGCTTCTGGCGCTCGTCTCCGAGCATCCGCACGGTCTGGTCGGCGTCTTCCCCGGCAGCCCGCACGCCTTCACCGCCCTGCTCGCCCAGCGCCACGAGGGCCACGTCCACTGGCGCACCTGGCACGCGTATCCGCAGGACGGGCAGCTGGTCGCGACGAGAACGCGGGTGGGCGTGCGGGTGCCGGTGGGCAGCGAGACGCCGTCCGGCGGGTGACCCGTGGATCGGTGGGGCGGGGGCCGGCGAGGCGTGGTGGGCCGGTGGGGGCGGGCGGTGCGCGGGTGGGGCGAGCCCCGGGGGTCGAGGGCGGCGGGACGGGGCGGCGGCCGGACCCGACGGCGACTCAAACGTGTGACCGCCCGGACGCCCCGAGTTTCACACGTGTGGGTGACGAAGGGCGCCCATGCCGTGACGTAACGTCGCAGTCGTGATCGAACCGTACGCACCGGCGGCTCCGCCCGGCGCACCGCCGCCCTGGCGGGGTCCCCCGCGGCTCCCCGTCCGGCCGGACACCGGGCGGCTGCTGGTGCTCGCGTGCGTCTTCGTCTGCGCGGCCTGCGGTCTCGTCTACGAACTCGAACTCGTCGCCCTGGCCTCCTACTTGATGGGGGACTCCGTCACCCAGGCCTCCGTCGTGCTGTCGGTCATGGTCTTCGCGATGGGGCTGGGCTCCCTCGTCGCCAAACGGCTGCGCCGGTTCGCCGCGGCGGGCTTCGGCGCCCTGGAGGCGGCGCTCGCCCTGGTCGGCGGGTGCAGCGCCATGGCGCTGTACGCGGTGTTCGCCTGGACGGGCGACTGGGGCGGCCTGTGGGCCGACGGCTCCCGCATCCTCCTCGTGGCGTTCTCCCTCGCCATCGGCCTGCTCATCGGGGCCGAGGCGCCGCTCCTCATGGAGCTGATCCAGCGCATCCGGCGGCAGGACGCGGGCGGCGCGGTGGCGGACCTCTTCGCCGCGGACTACGTGGGCGCGCTGGTGGGCGGCCTCGCCTTCCCGTTCCTGCTCCTGCCGTTCCTCGGCCAGTTGACGAGCTCCCTGCTGGTGGGCGCGGTCAACGTGGTCGCCGGGGCCGCCCTGGTGCTGGGCCTGTTCCGACGCGACCTGACATGCCGGGCCCGCTGCCTCCTGCTCGTCGCCGACATCGCCGTCCTCGGCGTCCTCGCCTCCGCCGCCGTCCTCGTCGACGACTTCGAACGGGCGGCGCGGCAGGCGGTCTACGGGGGCGACGTGCGGGCGGCGGTGCAGACCGACGTCCAGGAGATCGTGCTGACCGGCGGCGCCGACGGCCGTCCCCTCGACCTCTATCTGGACGGCCGCCTGCGCTTCGCGGGCCGTGACGAGCGCAGGTATCACGAGGCCCTCGTCCAGCCGGCGATGAGCGGCCCGCACGCGCAGGTGCTGATCCTCGGCGGCGGCGACGGCCTGGCCGCCCGCGAGGCCCTCGGCCGTCCCGGCGTGCGCCGCGTCGACGTCGTCGCGCTCGACGCCGGTCTGGTCCGGCTGGCCCGCACCGACCGGGCCCTGGCGCGCCTCAACGACCACGCCTTCGGCGATCCGCGCGTCCGCGTGGCCGCCGGGGACGCCTTCCAGTGGCTGCGCGAGGCCCCTGCGGCGACGTACGACGTGGTCGTCGCGGATCTGCCCGACCCCGGCATCACGGCGAGCACCAAGCTCTACTCCCAGGAGTTCTACGGTCTCGCCCGCCGCGTGCTGGCCCCCGGCGGCCGCCTCGTGGTGCACGCCGGGCCGGTGGCGGGCCGGCCGCGGGTGTTCTGGACGGTGGAGGCGACGCTGCGCGCGGCCGGCCTGCACACCGCCCCCTACCAGGTGGACGGCCGCGGCGCCGGCCGTACCAGCGGTCCCGACCGCATCGCCGGCGACGACTCCCGGGCGCCCCGCGACTGGGGCTTCGTGCTGGCCGCCGCGGACGCCCGTCCGCCGATGCGCCTCGACGGGGGCGCACGCCCCCCGCGCACCCTGACCCAGGCGGCCCTGGCCGCGGACGCCCGGGCGGCCGAGGCGCACCGGGTGCCCGGAGTGCCGGCCTCGACGCTGGTGCATCCGCGGTACTGACGCCGGACCGTCGCGTCCCCGGCGGCGCCGGCGCGAACAGAGGGGACGACGTCACCGGCGGGAACGGCGTCGCGGCGGGGGTTCCGCGACGGATGCGTCCTCGGCGTCGAAGGGATCGGTCGCCGGAGGGGGCCGGCGCGGCGACGCGGCTCGGCGGGGGCGTAGCACGGCCCGGTCCCGGGGGAGGCCGGATCGTGGTTTCGCCGGGTGCGTTCGGGTCCCGCGTGGGTAGGCTCGGGACTTATGGAGCAAGAGGTGTTCGTTCCGGTTCCGGTCGAGCGACTGAGGGCGGCCCTCGCCGATCCCGCGCAGGTGGCCCGTGCGGTTCCCGGGCTCCAGCAGGACGCGGGCACCGAGCCCGTCGCGGGCCGGCTGAAGGTGCGGATCGCCGGCCACACCATCACCTACCGGGGGACGGCACGCGTCTCGCCGCGCGAGGACGGCGGCTACGCCGTGGAGGGCGACGGGACGGAGGCCCGCGGCAGCGGGTCGGTCAAGCTGAGCCTCGCCCTCCGGCTGCGGGAGGCCGACGCGGGCGCCACGCTCCGCTTCGAGGGGACGGCCTCGGCGGACGGCCGCGTCGCGGAACTGCCCTCCGAGGCGGTCGACTCGGCGGTGGCCCGGCTGCTCAGCCGTTTCGCGGCGAACCTCGCGGCGGCGGCCGCACCGGACGGGCAGCCCGACGCCGGGACGACCGCCGACGCCGGCCCCGCTGCCGCCGACGCCGAAAGCGACGCCGACGCGCGGGGTGCCGGCGCTGGCGCGCGGGATGCCGGTGCGCGCGATGCCGGTGCGTCCGACGACGTCGACGCTCCGGAGGCCGTGGACGACGAGGAGGCCGTGGACGACGGGGACGGCGTCGACGAACCCTTCGCTCCCGCTGACGACGTCGACGAATCCGACGTCCCCGCGGACCTCTTCGAGACGGCGGCGCTGCCCTCGGAGCTCGAGGACCTCACAGGCCCCCCGCAGCCGCCCGCCGAGGCCGCGCACGCGCGCCGCACGATGATCGGCCGCAGCGCCGAGGAGGTCGACCACGCTCCGCCGCGCGGGCGCTACGCGCCGGTCCCCGCCCCGCAGACCGTCATGCCGAACAGCGCGCTGCGGTGGGCCGCCCCGGCGGCGGCGCTGGTCGTGGCGTCGGCGATCGTGGTCGGCAGGGCGCTGCGCCGACGCGGGTAGGACCGGTCCGGGGCGCGGTGCGGACGGTCCGCGGGCCCTGCGTCTCGGGCGCCCCCGACCGCCCCAGTAGGGTCGGTCCCGTGAGTGACGAAGAGATCACGCTGACCGCGGGCGACGCGGAGGCGACCGTGCAGCCGGGCAACGGCGGCCGGGTCGGGGGCCTGCGCGTCGGAGGACTCGAACTGCTGCGCCAGGGCGAGCGGTTCGGCTGCTTCCCGATGGTCCCCTGGTGCGGCAGGATCCGCGACGGGTACTTCCGCAACGGCGCGACCGTCCACCGGATGCCGCTCAACGCCGCGCCGAACGCCATCCACGGCACCGCCCGCGACGGCGCCTGGAAGGTCGCCCGGCGCACGGCCGACGAGGTCGTGCTGACGTACCGACTGGTGGCGCCCTGGCCCTACCCCGGCCTGGTCACCCAGGTGGTCGCGCTGACCGAGGACGCGCTGACGATCCGGATGGCCGTGGAGACGTACGACTCCTCGTTCCCGGCGCAGATCGGGTGGCACCCCTGGTTCAACCGCAACCTGGGCGGCCAGGGCGCCCAGGACGTGCGGGTCGCCTTCGACCCGGCGTGGCAGGAGCAGCGCGGCGACGACCATCTGCCGACCGGCGAGCGCGTCGAGCCGAAGCCGGGCCCCTGGGACGACTGCTTCGGCATGCCCGGCGGCGTCGACGTCACCCTCACCTGGCCGGGCCAGTTGGAGCTGAAGGTGACCAGCCCCGAGAAGTGGGTCGTCGTCTACGACGAGCAGGAAGCGGCGGTGTGCGTGGAGCCGCAGACCGGCCCGCCGAACGGACTGAACACCCTCCCGCGCCTGGTCACGCCCCTGGAGCCGCTCGAGGCCGCGACGACCTGGTCCTGGTCGCGGCTCTAAGCTGAGGGGCATGACGGACGTCAACGGAACAACGCCGCCCGACGCACGCGGTGCGCTGCTGCAGCTGATCAAGGACAAGGCCGTGGTGCACGGCAAGGTCACCCTGTCGTCGGGGCTGGAGGCGGACTACTACGTCGACCTCCGCCGCGTCACCCTCGACGGGGAGGCCGCCCCGCTGGTCGGGCAGGTGCTGCTCGACCTCACCGCCGACCTCGACTTCGACGCGGTGGGCGGTCTGACCATGGGCGCCGACCCGGTGGCCGGCGCCATGCTGCACGCGGCCGCCGCCCGCGGCCGCAGGCTGGACGCCTTCGTCGTGCGCAAGGCGGCGAAGGCGCACGGGCTCCAGCGGCGCGTCGAGGGTCCGGAGATCAAGGGCCGCCGCGTCCTGGTCGTCGAGGACACCTCCACCACCGGCGGCTCGCCGCTGACCGCCGTGGAGGCCGTGCGCGAGGCGGGCGCCGAGGTGGTGGCGGTGGCGACCATCGTGGACCGGGCGACCGGAGCGGACGACAAGATCCGCGCGGGCGCGGGCGTGCCGTACCTGTTCGCCTTCTCGAAGGACGAGCTCGGCCTGGACTGACCCGCCCTGTGGACAGGGCCTGGACCATTCGCGCAGGTCTGGAAAGATGGGGCCGACGACGATGTCGAATCCCCAGGTCTAGGTCAGGGCCGTAGTACGCAGATCGCCAACCGCACAGTCAAGGAGCGGACAGATGCCCATCGCAACCCCCGAGGTCTACAACGAGATGCTCGACCGGGCGAAGGCAGGCAAGTTCGCCTACCCGGCCATCAACGTCACCTCGACGCAGACCCTGCACGCGGCGCTGCGCGGCTTCGCCGAGGCGGAGAGCGACGGCATCATCCAGATCTCCACGGGTGGCGCCGAGTTCCTGGGCGGCCAGTACAGCAAGGACATGGTGACGGGCTCCGTGGCCCTCGCCGAGTTCGCGCACATCGTCGCCGAGAAGTACCCGGTCACCGTCGCCCTGCACACGGACCACTGCCCGAAGGACAAGCTCGACGGGTACGTCCGTCCGCTGCTCGCGGTCTCCGAGGAGCGCGTGAAGGCCGGCCGCAACCCGCTGTTCCAGTCGCACATGTGGGACGGCTCCGCCGAGACCCTCGCCGACAACCTGGAGATCGCGCAGGAGCTGCTCGCCCGCGCCGCCGCCGCGAAGATCATCCTCGAGGTGGAGATCACCCCGACCGGCGGCGAGGAGGACGGCGTCTCGCACGAGATCAACGACTCCCTGTACACCACGGTCGACGACGCGGTGCGCACCGTCGAGGCGCTCGGCCTGGGCGAGAAGGGCCGCTACCTGCTGGCCGCGTCCTTCGGCAACGTCCACGGCGTGTACAAGCCGGGCAACGTCGTGCTCCGCCCCGACCTGCTCAAGGAGCTGAACGAGGGCGTCGCCGCGAAGTACGGCAAGCCGGCCGGCTCCCAGCCGTTCGACTTCGTCTTCCACGGCGGCTCCGGCTCCACCGCGGAGGAGATCGCGACCGCGCTGGACAACGGCGTCGTCAAGATGAACCTCGACACGGACACGCAGTACGCCTTCACGCGTCCGGTCGCCGACCACATGTTCAGGAACTACGACGGCGTCCTGAAGGTCGACGGCGAGGTCGGCTCCAAGAAGACCTACGACCCGCGCACCTGGGGCAAGCTGGCCGAGGCGGGCATGGCCGCGCGCGTCGTCGAGGCCACGCAGCACCTGCGCTCCGCGGGCCAGAAGATCAAGTAACCCCCTGCGGTCCCCCGACGGCCCCTCTGGGGTCCTCCTCGGGGGCCGCGCGGACCGGCGTCGCACCGGGCCCGGCGTGTCAGCATCCTGTCTGACACGCCGGGCCCGCTGTATACCTGGGGGCATGCCCGACGTCCGGCTGGCCTCACCCCGCGGCAGGTGGATCCTGCTCACCACCGTGCTCGGCTCCAGCATGGCCATGCTCGACTCGACCGTCGTCAACGTCGCGCTGCCGCGCATCGGCCGCGACCTGGACGCCGACCTCGCCTCCCTGCAGTGGACCGTCAACGCGTACATGGTGACGCTGGCCGGGCTGATCCTGCTCGGCGGCTCCCTCGGCGACCGCTACGGGCGGCGCAAGGTGTTCGTGGTCGGCGTGGTCTGGTTCGCCGCCGCCTCGCTGCTGTGCGGGCTGGCCCCGAACGCGGGCGTGCTGGTGGCCGCGCGGGCGCTGCAGGGCGTCGGCGGGGCCCTCCTCACGCCGGGCTCCCTCGCGCTCATCCAGGCATCCTTCCACGCCGACGACCGGGGACGGGCGGTGGGGCTGTGGTCCGGGTTCGGGGGCGTCGGCGCGGCCGTCGGGCCGTTCCTCGGCGGCTGGCTGGTGGACGGTCCGGGCTGGCGGTGGGTGTTCCTGCTGAACCTGCCGCTGGCCGCGGTGTGCGTGCCGGTGGCGCTGCGGCACGTTCCCGAGTCGCGGGACCGGGCCGCGCACGGCCGGTTCGACGTCCTCGGCGCGGTGCTCGGGGCGCTCGCCCTCGCGCTGGTGACGTACGCGCTGATCGAGGCCCCGGGCGGTTCGGCGGCCGTCGCGGCGGCGGCGGTGGCCGGGGTGGCGGCCGGGGCGGCCTTCGTCGTCGTGGAGCGGCGGCGGCCGGACCCGATGATGCCGACGGACGTCTTCGCGTCCCGCCAGTTCACCGCGGTCAACCTGGTCACGCTGTGCGTGTACGCGGCCTTCGGCGGCTTCTTCTTCCTCTCGGCGGTCCAGCTGCAGACGGTGGTCGGCTGGTCGGCCCTCGGCGCGGGCACGGCACTCCTGCCGACGACCGTGCTGATGCTGCTGCTGTCCGCGCGCTCCGGCGAGCTGGCGGAGCGGATCGGGCCGCGCCTGCCGCTCACCGTCGGGCCGCTGCTGTGCGCGGCCGGGATGCTGCTGATGCTGCGGGTCGGGCCGGACGCCTCCTATGTCGCGGACGTGCTGCCCGCGGTGCTCGTCCTGGGCATGGGCATGGTGACGCTGGTCGCCCCGCTGACCGCGACGGTGCTGGCCTCGGTGGACGTCAGCAGGGCCGGTCTCGCCAGCGGCGTCAACAACGCGGCGGCACGGGCGGCGGGCCTGGTCGCGGTCGCCGCGCTGCCCCTGCTGACGGGCATGGGACCGGAGACGTACCGTTCGGCGGACGCCTTCGACGCGGCGTTCGGGCAGGCGATGGTGATCTGCGCGGCGGCGCTGGCGGCGGGCTCGCTGACGGCGTTCCTCACCGTGCGGCGGCCGCCGCCGGACTGCCGCAGGCCGGAGTGCAGGACGCACGGCAGCGTCCTGGCCCCGCCGCTGGAGGGGCAGCGGTCGCGCAAGCGACTCGGGTAGGGGACACGGGTCCGGCGCACCGGGGGACACCGGTCCTGCCCAGTAGGGGATTCCGGTCCGGGGCCCCGGGGCAACCCGATCCGGCGCGCGGGCGTCTGGCGCGGCTGGAGATTCCGGTCCGGCGCGCGGGCGTCTGGCGCGGGGCGAGGAGTGGAGGAGACTGGAGCCATGTCGATTCACGAGAACCTCCTCGGGGGCCCGCCCCCGACCCACCTGCCCGACGACCCCGAGCCGCGCGAGCTCCTCGCGAACGGGACGGCGCCCGCCGACGTCGCCGCGAAGTACCCCACGTCCTCGCTGGCCTGGGCCCGGCTCGCCGACGACGCGTTCGAGCGGGGCAGTGTGGTGGAGTCGTACGCGTACGCCCGTACGGGGTACCACCGCGGCCTCGACAGCCTGCGCCGCAGCGGATGGAAGGGGCACGGACCGGTGCCCTGGGAGCACGAGCCGAACCGCGGCTTCCTGCGCGCCCTGCACGCCCTCGCCCGCGCCGCCCAGGCGATCGGCGAGCAGGAGGAGTACGAGCGCTGCTCGCAGTTCCTCAAGGACTCCTCCCCGACGGCCGCCCAGACCCTCGGATAGCCGTTCATCTGCGTATTCGTCCGTGTGCTCGGGCGTGGCCCGTCCGGTGTGACCGGACGGGCCTTGCGCTTTCGGGATGCCATTGCGCACTATGTGGCCGTGGGGACCGGGGCCCCCGTGTCGGTAACGGCAGGGGCGGACCGCTACCCGGAGTACAACAGGAGACAGCGATGTCCCAGCAGGCTCAGCCCTATGAGGCTTCGGAGCCCGAGACCCCGCATCTCGACTTCGCCGGCACGACGCCGTACGAGGACTACGTCAAGGCGGACGTGCTCACCCACCTCCAGCAGACCCTCTCCGACGATCCCGGAGAGATGGTCTTCCTGGTCACGACCCAGGTCATGGAGCTGTGGTTCACGGTCATCGTCCACGAGTGGGAGACCGCGGCCCAGGCGCTGCGCGAGGACCGGGTGCCGGTGGCGGTCGACGCGCTGAAGCGTTCGGTCCGTGAGCTGGAGGCGCTGAACGCCTCCTGGCGGCCGCTCGCCCAGCTGACCCCCGCCCAGTTCAACTCCTACCGCTCCGCGCTCGGCGAGGGTTCCGGCTTCCAGTCCGCGATGTACCGCCGCATGGAGTTCCTGCTCGGCGACAAGTCCGCGTCCATGCTGGTCCCGCACCGCGCCGCGCCGCGCGTGCACGCCGAGCTGGAGAAGGCGCTGCACGAGCCGAGCCTGTACGACGAGGTGCTGCGGCTGCTGGCCCGGCGCGGCCACGCGATCCCCGCCTCCGTCCTGGAGCGCGACGTCTCCGGGCGCTACGAGCCCTCGGCGGAGGTCGAGGCGGTCTGGACGGCCGTGTACGCGGGCGACGAGTCCGACGAGGTCGCCCGTCTGGGCGAGGCGCTGACCGACGTCGCCGAGCTGGTGTGGCGCTGGCGCAACGACCACCTCGTCGCCACCCGGCGCGCGATGGGCGCCAAGGCGGGCACCGGCGGTTCGGCCGGGGTGGCCTGGCTGGAGAAGCGCGCGCAGAAGAACGTCTTCCCCGAGCTGTGGACGGCGAGGTCCCATGTCTGACCTCGCCCGCACCGCACAGCAGCTGGACTCGGGCGACGAGCTGGCTTTCAAGCGCGCCCAGTTCGTGCTCGACGACGGCGTCTACCTGGACGGCAACTCGCTGGGCGCGCTCCCGCGGTCCGTCCCCGGCCGCGTCGAGGACGTCGTGCGCCGCCAGTGGGGCGCGCTGAGGATTCGTTCCTGGGACGAGAGCGGCTGGTGGACGGCGCCCGAGCGGATCGGCGACCGGATCGCCCCGCTGGTGGGGGCCGCGGCCGGGCAGATCGTGGTCGGCGACTCGACGAGCGTCAACGTCCTCAAGGCGCTGGTGGGCGCGGTGCGTCTGGTGGAGGACGCCCGCGACGAGATCCTCGTCGACGCCGCGACCTTCCCCACCGACGGCTACATCGCCGCGTCGGCGGCCCGGCTGACCGGCCGCACGCTGCGCGCGGTGCACCCGCAGGAGGTCCCGGAGGCGCTGTCCGGGCGCACGGCCGCCGTGCTGCTCAACCACGTCGACTACCGCACGGGCCGGCTGCACGACCTGCCCTCGCTCACCGCCGCCGTGCGCGCGGCGGGCGCGGTCTCGGTGTGGGACCTGTGCCACAGCGCGGGCGCCCTGCCGGTCGGCCTCGACGAGCACGGTGTGGACCTCGCGGTCGGCTGCACCTACAAGTACCTGAACGGCGGCCCCGGTTCGCCGGCCTACCTGTACGTCCGCCACGGTCTCCAGGACCGCTTCGACTCCCCGCTGCCGGGCTGGAACTCGCACGCCGAGCCCTTCGGGATGCGGGAGGCGTACGAGCCGGCGGCGGGCGCGGTCCGCGGGCGCGTCGGCACTCCCGACATCCTGTCGATGCTCGCGCTGGAGGCGGCCCTCGAGGTGTGGGACGGCGTGTCGATCACGGCGGTGCGCGCCAAGTCGCTGGCGCTGACGGACTTCTTCCTGGAGTGCGTCGCCGCCTACGTCCCCGAGGGACGGGTCGAAACGCTGACTCCGGTGCGTCACGAGGAGCGCGGCAGCCAGGTGGCGCTGCGCTGCGAGGACGCCGGCGACGTCATGAAGCGGCTGATCGAGCGCGGGGTCGTCGGCGACTTCCGCAGCCCGGACGTGCTCCGGTTCGGCTTCACCCCGCTGTACGTCGGGTTCGCGGACGTGGAGCGGGCGGCGCGGACGCTGGCGCGGGAGCTGGGCTGACCTGGCGGAGTGACCCGGTCGACTGAACCGGCCGGGTCCCCTGGGCGTACCTAGGGGTACGCCCAGGGGGTTTCCCGGCGGGCGGGCCTGCCGGGGTGACGGAACAGCAGAACCGTTTACCTCTCACCGTGCGTGACATCCGTGTGTCCGCGCACGTCACGGGCCTGATACCGTCCCGGCCAACGGCCGAATTCACTCCTGGTCCGCCAAATCTTCTTCGCCGCTGAGAGGTTGGAGCATGCCGGACGACGTTGTCGCAGCCCGGGCCGCCGCCGAGGAGGCGTCGGCCTTCGCGCATCCGCACGTCGAGCCCGACGTCACCGCGGCGTACGGCGACCACCCCGACCAGGTGATCGACTTCTACGTCCCGCGTGCGGAGGCCGGCCCGGGCGGTCCGGCTCCGCTCGTCGTCGTGCTGCACGGCGGGGCCTGGCGGGCGCCCTACGACCGGCGGCACATCACACCGTTCGCGGGCTATCTGGCGCGGCGTGGATTCGCGGTGGCCAACGTCGAGTACCGGCGCGGGGACGGGAGTTCGGAGCCGGACGCGGGTGCGGGTGGGGACGGGGGCATGGGCGGGGCGGCCGCGGTCGCCGGGCGCTGGCCCGACACCTTCGACGACGTGGCCGCCGCCCTCGACGCGCTTCCCGCACTGGCCCGGGAGGCAGTGCCGCAGGCCGACGCGCGCCGCACGGTGTTGACCGGCCACTCGGCCGGCGGCCATCTCGCACTGTGGGCTGCCGCCCGGCATCTGCTGCCCGCCGACGCGCCTTGGCGCACCGGTGACCCGACCTCGCTGCGGGGCGTCGTCGCCCTGGCCCCGATCGCCGACTTCGCGGTGGCCGGGAAGCTGGACGTGTGCGGTGGGGCCGCCTGTCAACTCCTCGGTGGCGATGAGCACTTCGAGGCCCGGCGGCCGTACGCCGACCCCGCGCTCCTGCTGCCCACCGGCGTCGCGACCACGCTGGTGCAGGGCCGTGCCGACGAGGTCGTCCCGCAGGCGGTCGCCGAGGCCTACGCTGATGCGGCGGCGAAGGCCGGCGAGGTGGTGGGCCTGACCCTTCTCGAGGACGTCGGTCACTTCCCGCTGATCGACCCGGCGGCGGACGCGTGCGCGGTGGTGGCGGAGGAGATCGCCCAACTCGCCTGGTGAGCACGTGAGTTCCGCGAGGTGTGCGGCGGTGTGCACCCCGTAGGTGTCGTACCCGTAGTACCTGAGAGCTACGTCGCAAGACAGCTCCCCGGTGGGACGCGAACGACCCGCCCCGATCCGTAACTTCCCATCCGGCAGGGCCCGATGACCGGGCGCACGGCGGGGGAGGGGCGGCATGGCGGAGCTGGGTGCGGGCGCACGGCGGCGCGGAGGAGTCCGGGCCGGGGCGGTGACGGCCCGGAGCGGCGTGACCGCGTCGGGCCGAGCGGCCGGGTCGCGCGGAGCGGCCGGATCTGGCGGAGTGGCTGCGTCGGGCGGATCGGGCGGCGTGAGTGCGTCGGGTGGAGCGGCCGGATCTGGCGGAGTGGCCGGGGCGGGTGCAAGGGGCTGGGGGCGGCGCTGGGTCCGTGCGCTGCTGGCCGTGCTCGTCACCGCCGCTGTGGTCGTCCCCCTCACCGCGGCCGCTGCCCGGCCGAGCATCCCGGCCCCGGCCCCCGCCGTCCTCCCCGCGGTGACGGCGGCGACGCTGGAGCGGACCTACGCCGCCCACCGGGCCAACGCCGCGCTGGCGTCCCGGATGGCCGCCGCCCACGGCGACCGTCACCGTGCGGCCGCCGACCGGGCGTTGGCCGCCCCGTCCCGCAACCTGCTGTCCTTCGACGGCCGCGGACTCGGCCGGGCGGTCGAGGTGTTCGGAGACCTCGCGCACGCCGACCGCGTCGCCGTCCTGGTGCCGGGCTCCGACACCTCCCTGGACACCTACGAGCGCTTCCACGCCCAGGCGGCTGCCCTGCACGACCGGCTCACCCGGCAGGCCCGGCAGGCCCGGCAGGGCGGCAGACCTGGGGCTGGGGCCGGGTCCGGGGCCGAGACCGGGGAGCGGACGGCGGTGGTGGCGTGGCTCGGCTACACGACCCCCGGCACGATCAGCGCCACCGTGCTCACCCCTGCCCGCGCGGAGGAGGCGGCCCCTCTCCTTCGCTCGTTCCTGACCGGGCTGGCCGCCGTCACCGGCCCGGCCGCCCGCGTCACCCTTCTGTGTCACTCGTACGGCACCGTCGTGTGCGGCCGCGCCGCGTCCCGCCTGGACGTGAGCGACCTCGTGCTGCTCGGCAGCCCCGGCACGGGCGCGGCCTCGGCCGCGGACCTGCACACCCGTGCGCGGGTCTGGGCGGCCCGCGGCGGCGACGACTGGGTGGCGGACGTCCCGCACGTCAGCGCCGACCTGTTCGGCGTGACCGTCGGCTTCGGGGCCGACCCGCTGTCCCCGTCGTTCGGAGCCCGCGTCTTCGCGGCCGGCCCGGGCGGCCACAGCGACTACTTCAGGCCGGGTTCGGTCTCGCTGGGCAACATCGCCCGGATCGTCCTCGGCGCGACCTCGGAGGTGACCCGTGCCTGACACCCGGAGGAAGCCGCGGACCCGGCACGCGCTGCGTCGCGCCGCCGCCCGCGTCGCCGGCGCGACGCCCCCGCAGCGCGACCGTGCCGTGGACGCGCTGCGGGCCCTCGCCATCCTCGGAGTCGTCCTCGGCCACTGGCTGGTCACGGCGCTCGTCGCCGACGGCGGCTCCCTGCGCGCCGCCAGCCCGCTGGCCGCCATGCCGTGGCTCGCCCCGGTGTCGTGGACGTTCCAGACGCTCGCCGTGTTCTTCATGGTGGGCGGCCATGTGGCCACCAGGAGCCTCGCCTCGGCGCGGGCCCGCGGCGAGGGCCACGGCAGGTGGCTGAAGGTCCGGCTGGGCCGCCTGTTCGTCCCCGTCACCGCGGTGGCGGCGGTGTGGACGGCGGCTGCGGCCGGCCTCCTGCTGGGCGGCGCGTCCTTCGTCACCGTGCACACCGTGGTCAAGCTGGCGCTGTCGCCGCTGTGGTTCCTGCTGGTCTACGCCGTGCTGACGGCGGCGACCCCGCTGCTGACCCGGCTGAACCCGCTGTGGCCGCTGGCCGTCGTCCTCCACGTGGACCTGGTGCGCTTCGGCCTCGGCGGCCCGGAGTGGCTCGGCTGGGTGAACATCGCCGCGGGCTGGCTGGTGCCGTACTGCCTGGGCGCGGCGTGGACCCGGGGCGAGCTGGAGCGCCCCCGCGCGGGCTGGACGCTGCTCGTCGGCGGTGCGGCGGGCACGGCGGTGCTCGTGCTGTGGGCCGGCTATCCGGCGTCGATGGTGGGCGTGCCCGGCGCGGCGGTGTCCAACCTCAACCCGCCGTCGCTGGCCGCCGTCGCCTTCGGCCTCGCCCAGTGCGGGCTGGCGCTGCTGCTGCGCGACCCGTTGCGGCGGGCCATGCGCCGGCCCCTGGCCTGGGCGGCGGTGGCCCTGGTCAACCTCTCCGCGATGACGGTCTTCCTCTGGCATCAGACGGCCATGATGGCGACGACCGCGACCGCCCTGACGGCGGGCCGTCTGCCCGGCCTGCACACTCTCCCCGACGGGCTGGACTGGGTCGCGGCCCGCCTGCTGTGGCTGCCGGTCTTCGCGCTGGCGCTGGCGGTGTGCTGGGCGGCCTTCCACGGCTTGGAGCAAGGGTCTCGACGGTCCCGCGACCGCCGCTCCAGGGTGGTCCGCGTCCACCACCGCTCCCGTCGGCCGGAGCCGAAGGCCGCCCGCAGTGCCTAGGGTTGGGCCCGTGAAGGGCAAGGGGAGCGACAGGGCGCCGGTCCGTGCCGACCGTCGTGTCGTCTCGCCGTCGGCGCGTCGGAGCCGCCTTCGCCGGCTGCGGCTGCCGGGGATCGTGGCGGTGTGCTGGTGCGCACTGGGCATCGCCCTGGCCGCCACGGACCAGATGGGCCGCTACGACCTGGGCACGGAGCTGAGCGTGCTGGTCGGGTTCGCGCAGGGCGCGGCCGTCGTCCTCGCCCTGTGGCAGCCGGGGGCCGCGTGGGCGCTGTCCCTGGCGGGCGAGGTCGTCGCCGCGGTGTCCGCCCGGCCCGCCCTGGTGGGTCATCCGCTGCCCGGTCCGTCCTGGCCGTGGACCACTGCCCAAGTCCTCGCGCACGCCATGGTGTTCTTCCTCCTGGCGCTGCGCGTCCGGGCCCGGGCGTCCGTCGCGGCCCTGGCCGCCACCGCCCTCACCACGTGGGTGATCCAGGGCGCGGTCGGCGGGGCCACCTACACCTCCACCGGCGTCACGGCCGTCGCGATCTTCGCGGCCGTCGTCCTCGTCGGCGCCGCCTTCCGCGGTCTCGGTGAGGCCCGCACCCAGCTCGTCGAACAGGAGACGATCACCGCCGAGGAACGCGCCCGCCGCACCCTCCTCGAGGAACGCAGCCGGATCGCCCGCGAACTGCACGACGTGGTCGCCCACCACATGTCGGTGATCTCCATCCAGGCCCAGGTCGCCCCGCTGCTGGTGGAGAACCCGTCCGAGGAGCTCAGGGAGAACCTCGCCGGCATCCGGCAGAACGCCCTGGAGGCGCTCACCGAACTGCGCAGAGTGCTCGGCGTGCTGCGCTCGGAGAACCCCGAGGACCCCTACGGCCTCGGCGCGTCCGGCGCCGGCGCCGCCCCGGACACCCCGCAGCCCACCCTCGACCGTCTCGACGCACTCCTGGAGAACACGCGCGCGGCCGGGCTGGACGTGGCCGCCGCCGTCACGGGAGAGGCGCCCGCCTACCCGCCGGGCGTGCAGCTGTCGGCGTACCGGATCGTGCAGGAGGCCCTCAGCAACGCGCTGCGGCACGCGCCGGGCTCCCATGTGCGGGTGTCGGTCACCCACGACGTCCGCGGCCTGTACCTGGAAGTGGTCAACTCCCGGCCCCGGGCTCCCGTACGGCCCTCG
Source organism: Streptomyces sp. NPDC001027 (assembly GCF_040299045.1). NCBI lineage: Bacteria > Bacillati > Actinomycetota > Actinomycetes > Kitasatosporales > Streptomycetaceae > Streptomyces > Streptomyces sp. NPDC001027. Next base: position 33,984 of record NZ_JBEPBI010000018.1, on the reverse strand, counting down.
CCCGGCGCGGGCCACGGTCTGCTCGGGATGCGGGAACGGGCGGCGATGCTCGGCGGTCATGTCACCGCGCATCCCACCCTGCACGGCGGTTTCGCGGTGCTTGCGTATCTGCCGACGGAAGGCGCGGCGACCCGCCTCGGCGACCTCGCCGAGCTCGGCACGCCGGACGGCCTCGAACTCACCTTCCCCGGCGACGGGGACGACGGGCACGACAGCAGCCGTCGGGACGCACCGGACGACCCGGACGACCCTGACGACCCCGGCGGCTCCGGCAGGCCGGAAGGCCGGGGCGCTCCAACCCCGACACGAGAAGGAGACCGATGACGACCGGCGCCACCATCCGCGTACTGATCGCCGACGACCAGCAGATGGTCCGGCAGGGCTTCACCGTGCTGCTCGACGCGCACCCGGGGATCGAGGTCGTCGGACAGGCGGTGAACGGCTTCGACGCCGTGGCCAAGGTCGCCGAACTCGGGCCGGACGTCGTCCTCATGGACATCCGGATGCCCGATCTCGGCGGCATCGACGCGACGCACCGCATCACCGTCGAGCACCCGCACATCAAGGTGCTGGTGCTCACCACCTTCGACCTCGACGAGTACGTGTACGACGCGCTGCGGGCCGGCGCGTCCGGATTCCTGCTGAAGGACGCCTCCGCCGACCAGCTGGCCGAGGCGGTCCGGGTGGTGGCGGCCGGCGACGCCCTCCTCGCCCCGGTCATCACCCGCAAGCTGATCGCCGAGTTCTCCCGCCTCGACGACAGGCCGCGGGCTCCTCTGAAGGAGCGGGTCGGCGATCTCACGGAGCGCGAGACGGAGGTGCTCGCCCTCATCGCGCAGGGCCTGTCGAACGCCGAGATCGCGCGGCACCTCGTCGTCGCCGAGCAGACCGTGAAGACGCACGTGGGCCGCATCCTGGTGAAGCTGGGGCTGCGCGACCGCACCCAGGCGGCGGTGTTCGCCTACGAGTCGGGACTGGTCAGACCGTCCGGGTACTGAGGTCGCCCCGTACCCGCTCGGGCCGGTGGCGGCGGGCTCCCGGACCCGTAGTACTTGAGAGGGATCCGCCGGAACCCCTCTCACTGGTGACGACCGGGCGCCCTCGGTGCGCCTACCGTTTTCCTCGTGACCGAGACGACGCAGACGCACAGCACGCCCCCCGGCGACCCGGACGACTCCTTCGAGGCCTACCGGCCGCGCAGCCCGGAGTTCCGGGCGGCGGTGGACGCCCTGCGCGGCCTGCGGCGGGATCTCTTCGACGACGCCTTCGCCTACCGCCCGCTGCCCCGCAAGGAGGAGGTCGGCCGGCTCGCCCGCAGGTGGAAGGGCCGCAAGCGCGAGTACGCGGCCTGGTCGCGGCACGCGGTGGTCGCGGCGGGCGGCGCACTGGCGGCCCTGATCGCCTTCACGGACAACGGCGGCGGACTGCTGGGATTCCTGACCGGTCTGCTCGTCCTGGCGCCGGTGCTGATGACGCTGGTACGGCCGGTCGGCGCGTTCTGGCTGTCGCTGGCCTCGACGTCGGCGGTCGCCCTGCTGGGCACGACGTACGGGAACTGGCCGTGGCTGCCCGGCAGCTACGTCTCCCACCTGGTGGTCCTCACGGTCGTGGCGATACGCACCCGGCCGCGCACGGCGGCCTGGATGTGGCTGCTCACGGCGTTCTACGGCTTCTTCGCCGAGAGCCTCTTCGGCTGGGGCCACTACGTCACGAACATCGCGTCCATGCTGGTGTTCTCCGCGATCCTGCTGCTCGCCGTCACCGTGTGGCACATCCGGCGGCAGGCCCAGCAGGAGGTCACGGCCCAGCAGACGGTGACCGCGCACGAGCGGTCCCGGCGCACCCTCCTGGAGGAGCGCACCACGATCGCCCGTGAGCTGCACGACGTGGTCGCCCACCACATGTCGGTGGTCGCCATCCAGGCGGAGGCCGCCCCTTACCGGGTGGAGAACCCGCCGCCGGAGCTGGAGAAGGCCTTCGCGACCATCCGGGTGAACGCGGTGGCCGCGCTCACCGAGCTGCGCCGGGTGCTGGGCGTGGTCCGCGCCGAGGACTACGACGTCCCGGACGCCCCGCAGCCCACCCTCGCCGAGCTGGACGCCCTGATCGCCAATGTGCGGGAGGCCGGCCTGGACGTGGAGAAGGGGGTCACGGGGGCGGTGCGCGAGCTGCCGCAGGGGGTGGAGCTGTCGGCGTACCGGATCGTCCAGGAGGCGCTGAGCAACACGCTCCGCCACGCGCCCGGCGCGAGCGCCCGGGTGGAGGTCGGGTACGTTCTGGGCGGGCTCGGGCTGCGGATCGTCAACGGCGCTCCGCCCAACCCGACCCTGATCAAGCCCTCGCCCGGCGCCGGTCACGGCATCACCGGCATGCGGGAGCGGGTCACGATGCTGAACGGCGAGATGACGGCCGAGGCGACGCGCGAGGGAGGGTACGAGGTGACGGTGTTCCTGCCGGTGCCGGCGTCCACGGCGTCCGCCTCCGCCGCGCCCTCTCCGGGTGAGGGTGGGGCATGACGATCCGGGTTCTGATCGCCGACGACCAGATGATGGTCCGCGAGGGCTTCTCGGTCCTGCTGAACGCGATGCCGGACATCGAGGTGGTGGGCGAGGCGGTGAACGGCCGGGAGGCGGTGCACCGGGTCCGCGAGCTGGCGCCCGACGTGGTCCTGATGGACATCCGCATGCCCGAGCTGAACGGCATCGAGGCGACACGGGAGATCGTCGCCGCGGACGGCGCGGCGAAGGTCCTCGTCCTGACCACCTTCGACCTGGACGAGTACGTCTACCAGGCGCTGCGCGCGGGAGCCTCCGGCTTCCTCCTCAAGGACGCCTCGGCCCGCCAGCTGGCGGACGGCGTGCGGGTGGTGGCGGCCGGCGAGGCGCTGCTCGCCCCGTCCGTCACCAGACGTCTGATCACGGAGTTCTCCAAGCTCTCCGACACCCCCGGGTCGGTCCGCGCGGCCGTCCAGGCGTCCTACGGCGACCTGACCGAACGGGAGACGGAGGTCCTCGTCCTCATCGCCCAGGGCCTGTCGAACTCGGAGATCGCCGAGCGGCTCGTGGTGGCCGAGTCGACCATCAAGACGCACGTGAGCCGCATCCTGGTGAAGCTGGGGCTGCGCGACCGCACCCAGGCGGCGGTCTTCGCCTACGAGGCAAGACTGGTAACCCCGGGCTAGCCGCCCCAGGCCTCCGGGGTCTCCGGGCCTCCCGGCTCCCACCCTCCGGTTGCCGTTTGCTCGGACGGGGTGGGTCCGGGGGTGCGTGTGCGGGCGGGGGCGGGTGTTGGTGCGGTGGTCGTCGTGTTGAGGGGCGCGTGGCCAGGACCCCCTGGTCAGGACGCCGGTCCACGGGCTAGCGTCCGTCCATGGCAGCAGCTGACGACCTCTCCTTCGACCCCTGGGACCCCGCGTTCGTGGCGGACCCGTACCCGGCCTACGCCGAGCTGCGGGAGCGCGGGCGGGTGATCTGTTACGAGCCCACCGGTCAGTGGCTCGTACCGGGGCACGCGGACGTGTCGGCCCTGCTGCGGGACCGGCGGCTGGGGCGCACGTACCAGCACCGGTTCACGCACGAGGAGTTCGGGCGGACCGCGCCGCCCGCCGAGCAGGAGCCGTTCCACACGCTGAACGACCACGGGATGCTCGACCTGGAACCGCCGGACCACACCCGGATCCGGCGGCTGGTGTCGAAGGCGTTCACCCCGCGCACGGTGGAGCGGCTGAAGCCGTACGTGCACAGGCTGGCCGGCGAGCTGGTGGACGGGCTGGCGCGGGCGGGCGGCGGCGATCTGCTGAGCGACGTCGCCGAGCCGCTGCCGGTGGCCGTGATCGCGGAGATGCTGGGCATCCCGGAGGCGGACCGGGGGCCGCTGCGGCCCTGGTCGGCGGACATCTGCGGGATGTACGAGCTGAACCCGTCGCAGGAGACCGCTGCGAAGGCCGTGCGGGCCTCCGTCGAGTTCACCGCCTATCTGCGCGAGCTGATCGCCGAGCGGCGCAAGGAACCGGGGGACGATCTGATCTCCGGGCTCATCGCGGCGCACGACGAGGGCGACCGGCTCACCGAGCAGGAGATGATCTCGACGGCGGTGCTGCTGCTGAACGCCGGTCACGAGGCGACCGTCAACGCCACGGTCAACGGCTGGTGGGCGCTGTTCCGCAATCCGGACCAGCTGGCCGCGCTGCGCGCCGACCATTCGCTGGCGCCGTCCGCCGTCGAGGAGCTGATGCGGTACGACACCCCGCTGCAGCTGTTCGAGCGGTGGGTGCTCGACGACATCGAGATCGACGGGGTCACCGTGCCGCGGGGGGCCGAGATCGCGATGCTCTTCGGGTCGGCGAACCACGATCCGGCGGTGTTCGCCGACCCCGGCCGGCTCGACCTCACCCGGGCGGACAACCCGCACATCTCCTTCAGCGCGGGCATCCACTACTGCATCGGCGCGCCGCTGGCCCGCATCGAGCTCGCCGCGTCGATGACGGCCCTGCTGGAACGGGCTCCGACGCTGGCCCTGGCGGCGGAGCCGCGACGCAAGCCGAACTTCGTCATCCGGGGTCTGGAGGGCCTACCTGTCACCCTCTGACCGGTCGCGGGGCGAGCGTCCGCGACGCCGGTCGCGGGCGTTGCGGGCGTCGCGGCGGTCCTGCCGGTCGTGCAGCAGGCCGGAGACCGCCGCGTGGGCGAGGACCGGCAGGGCGGCTCCCGCGAGGAACACCAGCGGGAGCTCGGTGAACAGCACGCCGAGGTCCATGTCCTGCTGCTCGAAACCGCGGCCCAGGTGGATCCGGGTGCGGTCGGAGGAGAGCCACAGGGAGACGGCGGTCAGCGCGCCCGCCGCCGACATCACGCACCCGCCGCACCCCACCGCTCTTCGCCCCATGAACGGAGGGACGCCACCGGCTCCCGCCCGGTTCGCCGCCGGCAGGCCCCGCGGCCGCGGCGCAGCCCACGCCCCGGTCACAGCCACCCCCCCGCTCACAGCCATCCCCCCGGTCACAGCCACCGCCCCCGCTCACAGCCACCGACCTGGGCCACCGTCGCCACACGGCTCCGGACCCGGCCGCGATTCCGCCGCCGCCTTCCCCCTCCCGCGCGCGACGGCCGCCGCCGCGGTGGGGAGGTCATGTCGTCATGTCGCGTCGGCGCAGTCCCGCGAGGCCTGCGGCGGACAGGGCCGGCGCCGACAGCAGCAGGAGCAGCACAGGACCCCACTCCATCCGCCCGCCGGGCAGTTTCGGCAGGTGGGCGAAGGGCGAGAGGTCCAGGACCGCCGACGGCGCGTTCAGGGCCGGGCCGATCCAGCCGAGGAGAAGGATCGCGGCGGCCACGCCCCAGCCGGCCGGGGCCAGCCGCGGAGCCCATCCGTACAGGACGAGTGTCAGCGCGCCGACCGCCCACACCGCGGGCAGCTGCACCAGGCAGGCGCCCAGGACCGGGAGGGTCTGCCTGCCGTAGCCCGCGGCGAAGCCGAGGCCCGCCAGGAGCATGATGAGGGCCGCGCCGCCGAAGGCGATCGCCAGATGCCCGGACGCCCACCGCAGTCGTCCCACCGCGTTCGCGAGCACGGGTTCCGCCCGCCCCGAGGTCTCCTCGCCGTGCAGCCGGAGCACGGACGCGACGACGAAGAGGGACGCGATCAGCCCGAGCATGCCGATCATGGAGGCGAGGAACGCGTCCGTCAGCCCCGACTGACCGCCCATCCGCTCGATGATCTCGCGGGCCTTGTCGTTGTCGCCGACCAGGTCGGCGACGCCCTCGGTCAGGCTGCCGTAGACGACGCCGGCCAGGAGGAAGCCGATGCTCCAGCCCAGCACCCCGCCCCGCTGCAGCCGCCAGGCCAGGGCGAAGGCGCTGCCGAGCCGTCCGACGGGGGGCCCGGGCAGGGTCGGCAGGAAGCTCATGCCGACGTCCCGGCGGCCTGCCAGACCGTAGGCCAGCGCGCCCTGGGCGAGGATCGCCGCCGCGAACAGGCCCAGCACCCACCACCGTTCGTCCGTGAACGCCCGCAGGTTCTCCAGCCAGCCGAGCGGCGAGAGCCAGGTCAGCGGGGACGAGCCGTCGACCTCGGCCGAGTCGCCCGCCGCCCGCAGGACGAAGGCCGCGCCGAGGACCGCCGCCGTCAGCCCGCGCGCCAGCCGTGCGCTCTGCGTCAGCTGGGCGACGATCGCCGCCGTCGTCGCGAACAGCATGCCCGCCCCGGCCAGGCCGAGGCCGAACGCGACGGCGCCGGCCGCCCCGTGACCCGCGAGGCCCGCCGCGACGAGCAGACCCAGGGCGGCGTTGGCGACGGCCGCCGCGAGCAGGGCCGCCGTCAGCGAGGCGCGCCGCCCGACCATGCCGGAGGCGATCAGTTCCTGACGGCCGCTCTCCTCCTCGTCGCGGGTGTGCCGCACGACGATCAGCAGGCTCGTCACCGCGGCGAGGGCGGCCGCGTACACGCCGACCCGCCAGGCCGTCAGCGCGCCGACGGAGTCGTCGAAGACGGGGCCGATCAGGGCGCGGAGGGAGGAGTTGGCGTCCATCTGCCGCAGCAGGTCGGCCCGGGCGGCCGGGGTGTCGTAGAGGCTCTCGAGGCTGGTGGGCATGGACAGCACCATCAGGGTGTTCACGGCGACCCAGACGGGGATCAGCAGCCGGTCGCGGCGCAGCGCGAAACGCAGCAGCGGTCCGGTGCCGGTGAGTCGGGGGGCGACGAAGGTCGTCACTGGGCCGTCTCCTGGTAGTGCCGCAGGAACAGTTCCTCCAGCGTGGGCGGAGTCGACGTGAGCGACCGCACGCCCGACGCGGTCAACGACCGCAGCACGGCGTCGAGTCGGTCGGTGTCGACCTGGAGGCGGACCCGTCTGCCGTGCACCTCGAGACCGTGCACGCCCGGCAGGTGCGCCAACCCGTCGGGAGCGGCGGCCAGTTCGGCGCTCACGCTGGTGCGGGTCAGATGGCGCAGGTCGGCCAGGGAGCCGGTCTCCACGGTGCGGCCCTTGCGGATGATGCTGACGCGGTCGCACAGCTCCTCGACCTCGCTGAGGATGTGGGAGGACAGCAGGATCGTCCGGCCCCGGTCGCGTTCCTCCGTCACGCAGCGCTGGAAGACCTCCTCCATCAGGGGGTCCAGGCCGGACGTCGGCTCGTCCAGGATGAGGAGGTCGACGTCCGAGGCGAACGCGGCCACGAGGGCGACCTTCTGGCGGTTGCCCTTCGAGTAGGTGCGGCCCTTCTTGGTGGGGTCCAGCTCGAAGCGGTCGATGAGCTCGGCGCGGCGGGCCGCGTCGAGGCCGCCGCCGCGCAGCCGTCCGTACAGGTCGATGACCTCGCCGCCGGAGAGGTTGCGCCACAGGGTGACGTCGCCGGGCACGTAGGCGATGCGCCGGTGCGCCTCGACGGCGTCCTTCCACGGGTCGCGGCCGAGGATCTGCGCGGCGCCCGAGTCGGCCCGCAGCAGGCCCAGCAGGACGCGGATGGCGGTGGACTTGCCTGCGCCGTTCGGCCCGAGGAAGCCGTGCACCTCACCGGCCTCGACCTCCAGGTCGAGCCCGTCGAGCGCGTGGGTGCGGCCGAAGGACTTGTGCAGTCCGGACACCGTGATGGCCTTCGTCATGGTGTCGAACGTACGCTAGCTTCAGAAGTTTGTGAAGTTAAAAAAATGCGTGAACCGTCGATAGGATGGGGGCATGACCGAAACAGACGCGGGCGGGCGACGGGACGAGGAGGCTGTGTCCCGGTTCGTCGAGTCCTTCGCCGCGCAGCTCGTCGAGGCCGGGATGCAGCGCATGCCCGCCCGGGTCTTCGCCGCGCTCCTCTCCTCCGACGGGGGCGCGATGACCTCCGCCGAACTCGGCGGACAACTGAGGATCAGCCCCGCCGCCGTGTCCGGCGCGGTGCGTTATCTGGCCCAGCAGCACATGGTCTCCCGCGAGCGCGAGCCCGGTTCCCGGCGCGAGCGCTACCGCGTGCACAGCAACCAGTGGTACGAGGCGCTGACCAATCGCGAGTCCGTGCTCAAGCGGTGGGAGGCGTCCCTGCGTGAAGGCGTCGAGAGCCTCGGCGCCGACACCGCGGCCGGCCGCCGGATGTCCGAGACGCTCGCCTTCTTCGAGTTCGTCGACACCGAGATCGCCGCCATGATGGAGCGCTGGCGCCTGCACCGCGCACAGTTCTTCGGAGACGGCTGAGAATCCCTTCCCCGCAGGCCCCGGCCCCCGGGCCCCGTCAAGGCTCCCGGGGCCTCGTGCGTCGTGCGTCGCGGTTCCTGCGCCCTGCGTCCTGCGCCGCCCGGCTCACGGCGTCGTCGGCAGCGTCAGTCCGGCTCACGGCGTCGCCGGCAGGGTCAGCGCCAGCGCTCCCTCCCGCACGGTCCACGTCCGCCGCCGTACCGGCCCGGCGACCGCGGCGTCCGCCCGGTAGCGGAAGTCGGTCCCCGAGACGGTCACCGTCCTGCCGTACGTCTGCAGCACCGCCGCCTCCGCGCCCACCGACGAGGGTCGCACCACCACCTCGGCCGATCCCGAGACGCCGGGCGTCACCGACACCGCCTCCACCGGCTGGTCCAGGTCGACCAGGGTCGTCCCGTCGACCTCGACCCGCAGCCGCGCCGGGCCGGGCGGGAGCGGGGCGGCGACCGGCCGGGAGGTCCGGGAGGGCCGGACGGGGACGAGCGTGCGGACCAGCGACTGCAGCCAGGGCCGCCCCGAAGGGTCCGGCAGGACGCTGCCGGCCGCCGGCGGCGCGGGGATCCGCAGCGCCCCCAGCACCACCCCGTCGCTGTCGTCGACCAGCAGGTCCAGCCGCCGCTCGGCCCCGTCGAGGACGGCCCGCGCCGCCGCGACCGGGCCCGTGGGCACGCCCAGGGCGTGCGCGAGGCCCAGAGAGCCGCCCACCGGCACCACCGACAGCACGCATTCGGCCAGGGCCCGCTGTCGGTGCAGCAGGGCCACCGCCCGGGTCAGCGCACGGTCGTCGCCGATGACCACAGGCCGCCGCGAGCCCCGCCGGGCCAGCACCCGGGCGAATTCCTCCGGGTCCTCCGGAACGCACACCTTCGTACTGGCCGCACCCGCGCTGAGCACGTCTTTCGCGATCCGCACGGACTCCCCGTCCGCGCGCCGGGAGACCGGATCGATGATCACCAGCAGCTGATCGGACGTCGCGAAAGTCGCCACCTCGGTCCTGCCTCGCTTCCTCGGGTAGCATCTTTGTGCAAGAGCCCCTTGCGCTATTGCGCCAGGGGCTTCGTCTATTCCGGGGCATCCGGGTCCGACAACGGGCGACCAACGACGGTCGCTGCGCTCGCGGTGAACGCGGTGGAACGATCCACCGCGTACGCCCCTGACCTTGGACATGCCCCACCCGGAAGGGGTGTACGCGCGTGCCCGCACTTGTGCTGCTCGGTGCTCAGTGGGGTGACGAAGGCAAGGGAAAGGCCACCGACCTGCTCGGTGGCTCGGTGGACTATGTGGTGCGTTACCAGGGTGGCAACAACGCCGGCCACACGGTCGTCGTGGGCGACCAGAAGTACGCACTCCACCTGCTCCCTTCCGGAATCCTGTCTCCCGGCTGTACGCCGGTCATCGGTAACGGTGTCGTCGTCGACCCGTCGGTCCTGCTCTCCGAGCTGAGCGGTCTGAACGAGCGCGGCGTCGACACGTCGAAGCTGCTGATCAGCGGCAACGCGCACATCATCACTCCGTACAACGTGACTGTCGACAAGGTGACCGAACGCTTCCTCGGAAAGCGCAAGATCGGCACCACCGGCCGGGGCATCGGTCCGACTTATGCCGACAAGATCAACCGGGTCGGCATCCGGGTCCAGGACCTGTACGACGAGTCCATCCTGATGCAGAAGGTGGAGGCGGCGCTCGACGCCAAGAACCAGCTGCTGACCAAGCTGTACAACCGTCGTGCGATCGCCGTCGACCAGGTCGTCGAGGAACTGCTCGGCTACGCGGAGAAGCTCGCTCCGTACGTCACCGACACGGTTCTCGTCCTCAACCAGGCGCTGGAGGACGACAAGGTCGTCCTCTTCGAGGGCGGTCAGGGCACGCTCCTGGACATCGACCACGGCACGTACCCCTTCGTCACCTCGTCGAACCCGACCGCGGGCGGCGCCTGCACCGGCGCCGGCGTGGGCCCGACGAAGATCAGCCGGGTCATCGGCATCCTCAAGGCGTACACGACCCGCGTCGGCGCGGGCCCCTTCCCGACCGAGCTGCTCGACGAGGACGGCGAGGCGCTGCGCCGCATCGGCGGCGAGCGGGGCGTGACCACCGGCCGCGACCGCCGCTGCGGCTGGTTCGACGCGGTCATCGCCCGCTACGCGACCCGCGTGAACGGCCTGACGGACTTCTTCCTGACCAAGCTCGACGTCCTGACCGGCTGGGAGCAGATCCCGGTCTGCGTGGCGTACGAGATCGACGGCAAGCGGGTCGAGGAACTGCCGTACTCGCAGAGCGACTTCCACCACGCGAAGCCGATCTACGAGACGCTCCCCGGCTGGTCCGAGGACATCACCAAGGCGAAGTCGTTCTCCGACCTGCCGAAGAACGCCCAGGCGTACGTGAAGGCGCTGGAGGAGATGTCCGGCGCCCCGATCTCCGCCATCGGCGTGGGTCCGGGCCGGGACGAGACGATCCAGATCAACTCGTTCCTCTAGTCGCGGTCGGTCGCGGTCGCGCGGCCGGTCACGGTGGGAGCCGTCGGCTGCGACCGAACGCCGCCGGCTGCGACCGAACGCAGTCGGCCGCGGTGAACGCCGTCGGCGGTACGTCGGCTTGGGCCGGTCCTGGACACCCTCGACCGGCCCTCGGCCTGTTCGGGCAACTGCCCGTCCCCGGAGCCTTGCTGTGCCGCTCGGCACGCGGGTCGACCGTGCTGGGCACTTCGCCCTCCCTCGTGACAGCAGGGAGAAATGCCGCATACAGGTCTACTCTGAGGGTGACATCCGTGTGTGCCGACCAGAGGAAGGTGACTGCGATGCGCGTGATGCTCAAGGCGTGCATGGACACGGAGAAGGCGAACGAGGCGATCCGCAGCGGGACCCTGGGGAAGCTGATCCAGGAGTCGATGGAGCAGATCAAGCCCGAGGCGGCCTACTTCACCACCGACCACGGCAAGCGCACCGCCTACGTGTTCTTCGACATGCAGGACAGCGCTCAGATGCCCGTGCTCAGCGAGCCCTTCTTCCTCAACCTCGGGGCAGAGGTCACCTACACCCCGGTGATGAACGCGGAGGACGTCGAGAGGGGTCTGGCCCAGCTCGGCCGCTGACCGACCGGTCGGCTCAACTGAAGACGATCATCGACCCCTGCGCCAGACTCCGCGTGGCCGCCGCGTGCAGCCCGAGCCAGACGTGCCGCTCGCGGGCGAAGGGGCTGGGGTCGTACGGCGCCGGAACAGCCGGCTCCTCCAACTCGGTGGGGCCGGCGGGCGGTTGGGGGGCTGCCGGGGGATTGGCCGGATCGATGCCGATCGACGGGGCCACGAACTCCAGTTCCCTGAGCAGCGACTGCGCGGAGCCCAGCGGGCCGCCGCCCGCGAGGAGTTCGTCGTTCGACAGCGGCTGCGGGAAGTCCACCGGGACGTACGCGCCCGCGTGGTCGTAGTGCCACACCAGGTGGGACTGCTGGGCCGTCGCCTGGAACATCTCCAGCAGCTGCTCGTAGTCGCCGCCCAGCTCGTCCACCGGCGTCACCGGAAGCTGGCACACCTGGAGCAGGTAGACGCGGCGCAGGAAGTGCAGGGCGTCGTAGTCGAAGCCCGCGACCGGGGCGACCTCGCCGGACAGGCCCGGCATGTACTGGTACACCGGCACCGGCGGGAGTCCCGCCTCCGCGAGCACCTTGTTGTACTGGGCGAGTTCGTCCGCGAAGGGGTTGTCGGGGGTGTGGCACAACACGTCGACGAGCGGCACCAGCCACAGGTCACAGGCCAAAGAGAGCTCCTTCAGTACGTTGACCGGTCAGGGAAGACTAGTCGGTGCGGCACGCGTCAGCTCCCCTCGTGCAGATCCCATACCCACACTCCGGCCACCCGCCTCCCCGGCCGGCCGACCAGTTGGTCCACCGTCTCACGCAGCGGGTCCGCGTGCCGTCGAGGGACCAGCACCAGCGCGCCCGCCCGCCAGTACGCGAAGTCCTCGCGGGCCTCGGTGCGGGCCTGCGCGTCGACGACCGGGACCACGCCGGACTGGCGCACGTCGCGCAGCAGACTCGCCGTGAAGCGCAGCGGGACGCCGTAGACGCCGCTGCGGTCGCCGTCTCCGTAGGGTCCGTTGAAGTAGCCGCCGGGCATCCGGAAGCCGAGGCCGGTCGCCGTCTGCCAGTGCAGGGCCTCGGCGTCCTCCGGTTCGGCGAGCGGCACCGGGACCAGCGTCTCGCCGGGCCGGACGTAGGCCTTCCAGGCGCCGTCCGCGAAGAAGGCGGGCGTCCCGGCGCGCGGTTCGGACCTGAGCGGCGCCGGGACGAGGGGGAGCAGCGCGACGCAGACGGCGAGCAGCGCCGCGTACTGCGTGCCGAGCCGACGGGCGTGGGCCAGCCGGTCGACCGCCAGGGCGAGCAGCATGCCGAGCGCCGGGGCGCAGACCAGCGCGACCCGGCTCTCGATGACCGACTCGAAGAGCGGGAGGCCGGCCAGCGGGGCCCAGGGGCCGGGCACGGTGACGTCGGTGAGGGGAACCGCGATGCGCGGGCCGAGGGACAGCACCGCCGCGGCCACCGCCGTGCAGGCCAGTGCCTTGACGGCGGGCCGTCGCCAGAGCAGCGCGGTGATCGCGAACGCGAGCAGGACCAGCGGCCAGCCGTAGAAGGCGTTCTGCTCGGTGGGGTTGAGGGAGAGCGCGTCGGCGCGGTCGGCGTCGCCCGCGATCAGCGAGCGCCCGGCGAACGAGAGGAGTGCGCGCAGGGAGTTGGCTACGCCGGGCGCGGTGCCGTGGTCGATGCTCGTGTAACTCTGCGGCCCGGAGAACTGCCAGGCCAGCGGATAGAGGACGAGGGGCAGACAGACGGCCGCGGCGATCGCGAGGCCGTTCAGCAGCGGGCGGGCCGCCCTGCGCGCCACGTCGGGGCGCACGACGGCGTAGGCCACGGCGAACAGGAGCATGCCCAGGGCGGCGAGCAGCAGTGACTCCTGGCCCAGGAAGAACTGGTAGGCGGCCATCAGGCCGAGGACGACCGCGTCGCGGGTGGTCCGCTCGCCGGTCGTCAGCCGCAGGGCGCGCTCGATGATCGGCGGGATCATGAAGAGCACGACGAAGTTCGGGTGGGCGTTGGCGTGGCTGACCATCGGCGGGGCGAACGCGGCCAGCGCGGCCCCGGTGAAGGCGGCCGCCCGCTGCGTCACGAGCCGCCGCAGGATCAGCCGGTACCAGGCGACGGCCGTGGCGGCGAGGCCGAGCGTCATCACCAGGCTGAGCGTGACCGCGGGCCCGAACAGCAGGGTCACGGGCGTGAGCGGCACGGACAGGCCCGGCATCGTCGTGTTGGCCATCAGGTTCACGCCGTCGGGGAAGCCCTGGAGGTCGGTGAAGAGGGGGTTGCGCAGATGGGCGACGTTGTCGGCGGTCACCGCGAAGAACCACTCCCACTGGTTCTGGTCCTGGAGGGAGTCGGTCAGATAGCGGTGCGCCGGGTCGAAGAAGCGGCCGGAGAAGAGGACGACGGCCAGCGCGAGGAAGAGGACGGCGGCCAGGACGTCGGCGGGTCTCGGCGCGGGGAGACGCAGCCGGACGAGGTCGCGCAGGAAGCGGAGGTAGTCCGCCGGGCGGACCTTCGAGCCGGTCTGGTGCGACCAGTGCACGGGCATCTCGGCGACCGGCCAGCCCGCCCGCCGGAAGTGGCGCAGCACCTCCACGTCGATGGCCCAGCCGTCGAGGCGGGAGGCGGCGAAGGCGGTGCGGGCCTTGTCGCCGTCGAACAGCTTGAACCCGCACTGGGTGTCGTGCGTTCCGGGCAGCATCGTCCGGCGTATGAGCAGGTTGCCGGCCGCGCCGAGGAGTTCGCGCATCCGGTGCTGGCGGCTGCCGAGGGTCGCGCCGGGGACGGCCCGCGAGCCGATCGCCGCGGCGTGCCGGTCGGCGAGGGCCTGCTCCAGGCGGGCCAGCTCCTCGACGGGGGTGGCGAGGTCGGCGTCCGTGACCAGCACCCGGCGGCCCCGGCTGGCGGCGACGCCGAGCCGCAGGGCGTGGCCCTTGCCCCGGCGGCCCGTCCCGGAGCCGGTGACGAGCCGGACGCGCGGGTCGCGGCGGACGGTGACGAGCTCGCGGGTGGCGTCGGTGGAGCCGTCGTCGGCGACCACGATCTCCCAGCTGCTCCAGGGGCTCCCGGGGGCGTCCAGGTGGCGGCTGACCGCGTCCAGGGTGGGGCCGAGCCGTCGTTCCTCGTTGTAGGCGGGGACGACGACGGACAGCTCGACGGCCGGCGCCGCGGGCGGCGCGGCGGGCACGTGCACGGCAGGGGCGTCCGCCCGGCTCATCCCGCGGCCAGCCGCTCGATCAGGGCGATGGACTCGTCGTTGTACGCGGCGAGCATCCTGCGGGCGGCGACGGTGTCTCGGCGATACAGGGCGTCGACGAGTTCGGTGTGGCCGGACCACAGGAAGCCGCGCAGATCGGTCAGCCGGCGCAGGTGCTGCACCGTGCACACCCAGGACTGCACGCGCAGCCGGTGCAGGAAGTCGGCGAGGTAGGGGTTGCCGAAGAAGGCGCTCAGCTCGCGCCAGAAGCGCAGGTCGTAGCCGATGAGGACGGTGAGGTCGCCGGCGGCGGCGGCGCGCTGCGCCTCCTCGCCGCGTCGGCGCACCCCGGCGATGGCGGCCGCGGTCCGCGGCTCCTCGAAGTCGCGCTGGTCCTGGCGGCCGCCGTCGAGCGCGATGAACATGCCCTCGATGATCAGGTTGCGTGCCTCGATCATGCCGCGGTAGTCCTCGACGGAGAACTCGTGGACCCTGAAGCCCCGGTGCTGGTCGGCGTCGAGGAGACCTTGTGCCGAGAGGTCGACGAGGGCCTCGCGGACGGGGGTGGCGGAGACGCCGTACTGCTCGGCGATCTCCTTCACCGTGAACTCCTGCCCGGGCTGGAGCCGTCCGGACAGCACCTCGTCGCGAAGCGCGTCGGCGATCTGCTGGCGCAGGGTGCTGCGCGTCACCGCGCCGTTGCCGGTGCTGCCGGGCATGGTCGAGGCGTCTCCTCGTCGGGTGCGGAAAAGTGGCGTGCTCGTCGTTATGTACGAGCACGCCACCTTACGCGTTCGACGAAATCAAGCCCCTTCGAGGGAATCCCGCCGGTATCCCGCGCAATCCCGCGGGGTATCGCGGGTGTCGCGCCGGAGCGGCGCGGGTCCGGCGCGGGTCCGGCGCGGGGCCGGCCGCCCCTACTCGGTGAACTCGTCGGCCGCCGAGAGCGCCGTGTCGAGGGCGGCGAGGCCTTCCTTGACCTCCGACTCGCTGACGTTGAGCGGCGGCACGAAGTGCGTGCGGTTCATGTTCACGAACGGCCACACGCCGGCCTTCTTGGCCGCCGCGCCGAACGCGGCCATGGGCGCGTTGGCCTCGCCTGCCGCGTTGTAGGGCACCAGCGGTTCGCGGGTCTCGCGGTTCTTCACCAGTTCGACCGCCCAGAACATGCCGACCCCGCGCACCTCGCCGACGCTCGGGTGCCGCTCGGCCAGCGCGCGCAGCCCCGGCTCGACGAGGGAGGCGCCCAGGCGCTTCGCGTTCTCGACGACGCCCTCCTCGGCCATGACCTCGATCGTCGCGACGGCGGCCGCGCAGGCCAGCGGGTGTCCGGAGTACGTCAGACCGCCCGGGTAGGGCCGCTTGCCGAAGGTGTCCGCGACGGCGCCGGAGATGGCGACGCCGCCGAGCGGCACGTATCCGGAGTTCACGCCCTTGGCGAAGGTCATCAGGTCGGGCACGACGCCGGCGAGGTCGGCCGCGAACCACTCGCCGGTGCGTCCGAACCCGGCCATGACCTCGTCGAGGATGAAGACGATCCCGTGCCGGTCGCAGATCTCGCGGACGCCCGCGAGGTAGCCGGGCGGCGGGACCATGATGCCGGCGGTGCCCGGGATCGTCTCGAGGATGATCGAGGCGATCGTCGCCGGTCCCTCGAAGGCGATCGTCGTCTCGAGGTGCTCGAGGGCGCGCGCGGTCTCCTGCTCCTCGGTCTCGGCGTAGAAGCGGGAGCGGTACAGGAAGGGCGCCCAGAAGTGCACGACGCCGGCCGTCGCGGTGTCGGAGGCCCAGCGGCGGGGGTCGCCGGTGAGGTTCACCGCCTGCTGGGTGCCGCCGTGGTAGGAGCGGTAGGCGGAGAGCACCTTGGCGCGCCCGGTGTGCAGCCGGGCCATGCGCACGGCGTGCTCGACCGCGTCGGCCCCGCCGTTGGTGAAGAAGATCTTGTCCAGGTCGCCGGGGGTGCGCTCGGCGATCAGCCGGGCCGCCTCGGAGCGGGCCTCGATCGCGAAGGCGGGCGCGAACGTCGTCAGGCGTGCGGCCTGTTCCTGTATCGCGGCGACGACCTTCGGGTGCTGGTAGCCGATGTTCGTGTAGACGAGGCCGCTGGTGAGGTCGAGGTACCGGTTGCCGTCGTAGTCCCAGAAGTACGACCCCTCGGCGCCGGCCACGGCGAGCGGGTCGATGAGCTCCTGGGCGGACCAGGAGTGGAAGACGTGCGCGCGGTCGGCGGCCTTGACTGCGGCGCCGGTCCGGGGGTCGGTCTGAGGGGTCATGCAGTGAGCGTAAATGTCCGCGATGCGGAAGCGGTATCGGCGTCCTGTTCCGTCGGCGGGGCGATTCCGCGACAGGTTGTCGGGCGTGGGGGAGGGGAGGGGGCGGCGAGCGGGCGTGGAGGCTCGGATCGCATTGACAGCAGGCTGTCGAAATGACAGTCTGCTGTCATACACCTCGGATCGCCGAGGGGCCGACCCTCAGGAGGAGCCATGACCGGCAAGCCCGTGCATCTCGCCGTGTACGACACGTTCGCCGACTGGGAGACGGGGTTCGCGACGGCGTACCTCGCCCGCGGCGGCCATCTGATCCGCACGGTCGGCGCGTCCGCGGCGACGCCGGTGACCAGCATCGGCGGCCTGCGGGTCCTGCCCGACCTGGCGCTGGACGACGTACGGCCCGAGGACAGCTCCCTGCTGATCCTCCCGGGCGCCGACCTCTGGGACACCGCCGACGACCTCGCGCCCTTCGCCCGCAAGGCACGGGAGTTCCTCGCCGCCGGCACCCCCGTCGCCGCGATCTGCGGAGCCACCGCAGGGCTCGCCCGCGAGGGCCTGCTCGACGAGCGCGACCACACCAGCGCGGTCTCCTTCTACCTGGCCGCCACCGGCTACCGCGGCGGCCACCGGTACACCGAGGCGGACGCGGTGACGGACGGCGCCCTGATCACGGCCGGCCCGACCGAGCCGGTCGCCTTCGCCCGCGAGATCCTGCACCTCCTAGGGGTGTACGAAGGGGAGGTGCTGGACGCCTGGTACCGGCTCTTCCACGACTCCGACCCGCAGGCCTACGCCGTCCTGGAGAACGCGACGGCCGGCCGGTGAGCGCGCGGCGCCAGGAGCTGCTGAGCCGCAGCGCCCTCGGGGTCTTCCGGCTCAACGGCCAGTTCCTCGCCGTCGCGGAGGAGCTGGCCGGCCCGTCCGGGCTCTCCGCCGCACGCTGGCAGGTGCTCGGCGCGGTCCTCGGCGACCCGCTGCCGGTGTCCGGCATCGCCCGCGCGATGGGCATCACCCGGCAGAGCGTGCAGCGGATCGCCGACGTGCTGGTCGAGCACGGGCTCGCCGAGTACCGCCCCAACCCCGCCCACCGCCGCGCCAAGCTGCTCGCCCCCACCGAGGCGGGGCGGGCCGCGGTCGCCCGCATCGGACCGGGGCACGCGGCCTTCGCCGACCGGCTCGCCCAGGCGTACGGAGAGGCGGAGCTCGCCGAGGCAGTACGCGCCCTGGAACGCCTGTCCCAGGTGCTGGACGCACTGGAGCAGCCCGTTACGGAACCGTAGACATCGCACCGCACAACTCCCCGAACGGCCGGATTATTCTCGGCTGGATTGCACATGTCTCGATCACACATGTGCGGGAAAGGCGGCGCTGCGATGGAGAAGCTGGGCCAGGGAGACCCGCAGCGCATCGGCGGTTACCGGCTGCTCGCGCGGCTGGGCGCGGGCGGCATGGGGCAGGTGTACCTCGCCCGCTCGGACCGCGGGCGCACCGTAGCCGTGAAGCTGGTCCGGCCGGAGCTGGCGGCGCGCGAGGAGTTCCGGGCGCGGTTCCGGCAGGAGGTGCGCAACGCGCAGCGGGTCGGCGGTTTCTGGACCGCGCCCGTCCTCGACGCCGACACCGAGGCCGCGGTGCCCTGGGTCGCCACCGGCTATGTCGCCGGGCCGAGCCTGCAGCAGGTCGTGAGCCACGACCACGGGCCGCTGCCCGAACGGTCGGTGCGCATCCTCGCCGCCGGGCTCGCGCACGCGCTCACCAACATCCACGCCGCCGGCATCGTCCACCGTGACCTCAAGCCGTCCAACGTGATGGTCACCATCGAGGGGCCGCGCGTCATCGACTTCGGCGTCGCGCGGGCGCTGGAGGGCGTGACCGGCGACAGCCGGCTGACCCAGACCGGCGCGGTGATCGGCTCGCCCGGCTTCATGGCCCCCGAACAGCTGCGGGGCGCCCCGGTCACGCCCGCCAGCGACGTCTTCTGCCTCGGCTCGGTCATCACCTACGCCGCCACGGGCGCCCTGCCGTTCGGTTCCGCCGACAGCGGCGTGCCCGCCCTGATGTTCCGCATCGCGGAGAACGAGCCCGACCTCGCGGGCGTCCCCGAGGGCATCGCCGACCTGGTCCGCGGCTGTCTGCGCAAGGACCCGGGAGCCCGTCCCTCCCTCGACCGCGTCCTGGAGCTCACCGGCGTCGACGACACCGTCTCCGACGGCCGCTCCCGCGACCCCTGGCTGCCCGGCGCCCTGGTCGCCCAGCTCGGCCAGCACGCCGTGCGGCTGCTGGAAGTCGAGGACCCGCAGGGCGCGGACGCGTCGGCGAGCACCGCCCGATGGA
Source organism: Streptomyces sp. NPDC001027 (assembly GCF_040299045.1). Classification (NCBI taxonomy): domain Bacteria; kingdom Bacillati; phylum Actinomycetota; class Actinomycetes; order Kitasatosporales; family Streptomycetaceae; genus Streptomyces; species Streptomyces sp. NPDC001027. Next base: position 14,939 of record NZ_JBEPBI010000018.1, on the reverse strand, counting down.
GTCCCGCCCCCGCCTTCGAGGCCGCCCCGCAGCACTCCGGGCCGCGCGGCGACGCGCTCGCGCCCGACCCCCGGCCCACCCTGGTCGAGGGATCCGGCGGCGTGCCGCAGCAGGCGCATGTGTCCGGCGCGGGCCCCGCCCCGGCCCACCCGGCGTACGGCTTCCCGCCGCAGCACCCGCACCCGCAGCAGGCCGCGCCCCCCGTCCCCGGGTACGGCCACCACCCGGCGCCGGGCGTGCCGGCCCCCTACAACCCGTACGCGGCGGACGCCGGCGGCGCCCCGCCGTACGCCCCCTACGGGACGGACGAACCCGCCGGCCCCGAGGACCCGCCGGGCCGCAGCCGCCGCGCGACGGTCCTGCTCGTCCTGGTCGCCCTGGTGGTCGCGATCGCCGCCGGCGGCTCGGTGTACGCCTTCATGAACGGCGACGACGACAGCGCGGCGGGCCCGTCGCCCAGCCCGTCGGCCTCCCGCGCTGCGGACTCCTCCTCGCCGGACGGCACGTCCTCGTCCCCCTCCGGGTCGCCGTCCCCGTCCGCGTCAGCGTCGCAGGACGGCGATATCCCGTCGGCCTACCTCGGCGACTGGACCGCGACGATCAAGAACGAGACCGGCGCCAACAAGCGCCGGCTGACCATCTCGCAGGGCGAGGTGGGGGACACGGTGCTCGCCCTCGCCGCGGACGGCGACTCCTACCACTGCGAGTTCAGCGCCGCCCTCGCCCGGCGGCCCGGCGCCGTCGGCCCCCTGCAGATCGGCCCGTCCAAGGTCACCGCGGGCAAGCCCCTCTCCTCCTGCACCCCCGGCGCCGCCTCGGAGGTCACCCTCCTCCCCGACGGCAGCCTGCAACGGGTCAACACCGGCACCGGGGAGAAGCTGACGTACACCCGCGGCTGACGCACCCCGCGGCACGGAGCCGCCGGTGTCAGCGGGGCTCCGGCGGGCGCTGGCGGGGCATGTTCGGCCGGGCGTTCGCTCCCGGCGGCGAGGGGAACCTGCCCGGGCCGCCGCCCGCGTCCACCCGCCCGCCGACGGCGACCGCCGTCTGGATGCCCAGGGGCGCGGGACCGGTGCGGAACTCCACCATCCAGTCGGCCGTCTCCGTGCGCACCAGCTCGGTGACGTCCTCCGAGAAGCGGCGCAGCACCGCCAGGCACCGCTCGGCGGCCTCGCTCGCCGTGCCCTCGGCCGGGCCCAGCACCTCCCGCACGCTCTCCGAGGCCCAGTCGAACTGCAGCACCTGCAGCCTGCGCTGCACGGCCTGCGCGGTGGCCACGTCCCGCATCCAGCCCGAGGTCACCCCGAAGAACCGGTCCACCGCCAGGCACGCCACCGCCAGCAGCAGCGCCAGATACCCCCAGGGCGCGCCGCCGCCCGTCACCCGGGTCAGGTCCAGCAGGGGCAGCGCGGCCCCGCACACCGCACCGGCGGCCGCGCCGGTGCGCAGGGCCCTGGCGGCCCGCCGTTTCCACACCCGGTCGGCGAGATACCAGGCGGCGGTCTCCAGCGCCCCCCGCTCCACCCACCGGTACAGCTCCTCCAGCCGTTCGGCGGGCTCGCCCCAGTCCCCCAGCGGGAACGTCCGTCCGGTCAGGTCGCCCGGCCGCAGCCCGGCCGCGCCGCCCTCGCCCCGCCCGTCCTGAGGCGGTCCTTCGGGCTGCATCTCCGGCTGCTGAGCCACCCGCACTCCCTCCCGATCCCGACTGATCCGACCGATCGACCGATGCGGCCGCTCACGTTGCGTGACGCCCGCGACGTGCGTGATGCCCGATGCTGATGCGCCGGACCTTTCCTACCTCCCAATGGGTGGCGAAGAGGAAGGTTTCGCCTCTTTTACGCCTGGAAGTGGGCCTTGATCAGGTATAGAACTTCCGCACAACTCACTCGAAAGAGTGCTGGGGCGACACCCGCACAGACCACGTAGGCTCGTGCCGAGCGGCAGGAAACCGCTCGAAGGCATGCCCGACAGTCGTAGAACACAGGAGCTGATCGTGATTCCCGGTGGTGGCCAGCCCAACATGCAGCAGCTGCTCCAGCAGGCCCAGAAGATGCAGCAGGACCTGGCCCGCGCCCAGGAGGAGCTGGCGAACACGGAGGTCGACGGGCAGGCGGGCGGCGGACTGGTGAAGGCCACCGTGACCGGCTCCGGCGAGCTGCGCGGGCTGCGGATCGACCCGAAGGCGGTCGACCCGGAGGACACCGAGACCCTCGCCGACCTGATCGTCGCGGCCGTCCAGGCGGCCAACGAGAACGCGCAGACCCTGCAGCAGCAGAAGCTCGGCCCGCTGGCCCAGGGCCTGGGCGGCGGCAGCGGCATTCCGGGCCTGCCTTTCTGAAGCCCGTCCGCCTTACGCGGACCGGCCCCGGCCGACTACCGTACGTACCGCAAGGAACCCCAGGAAGGACGGCAGTCCGTTGTACGAAGGCGTGGTCCAGGACCTCATCGACGAGCTGGGGCGGCTGCCCGGCGTCGGTCCCAAGAGCGCGCAGCGGATCGCCTTCCACATCCTGCAGGCGGAGCCGACGGACGTGCGGCGGCTCGCGCACGCCCTCCTGGAGGTCAAGGCGAAGGTCCGCTTCTGCGCGACCTGCGGCAACGTGGCGCAGGAGGAGTTGTGCGGCATCTGCCGCGACCCGCGCCGCGACCCGAGCTGCATCTGCGTCGTGGAGGAGCCGAAGGACGTCGTCGCGATCGAGCGCACGCGTGAGTTCCGCGGCAAGTACCACGTCCTGGGCGGCGCCATCAGCCCGATCGAGGGGGTCGGCCCCGACGACCTGCGCATAAGGGAACTCCTCGCTCGGCTCGCCGACGGCACGGTCACGGAGCTGATCCTGGCCACCGACCCGAACCTGGAGGGCGAGGCCACCGCCACGTACCTCGCCCGCATGATCAAGCCCATGGGCCTGAAGGTCACCCGCCTGGCCAGCGGCCTCCCGGTGGGTGGCGACCTGGAATACGCGGACGAGGTCACCCTCGGCCGCGCCTTCGAGGGGAGACGACTCCTAGATGTCTGACGCCACGCTGCACGCGACCGGCCCGAACCCGGACGACTTCGCGGTCCAGATCGCGGACCAGGTGGAGAGCTTCCTGGTGGCCGTCACCGAGGTGGCCAAGGGCGACGAACCGGGCTCGGCGGTCCCCTTCCTCCTCCTGGAGGTCTCCCAGCTCCTGCTGGCCGGCGGCCGTCTCGGCGCGCACGAGGACATCGTCCCCGATGAGCGTTACGAGCCCGACCCGGGCTTCGAGCCGGACGTGGACGACCTCCGCGAGAACCTGGCCCGCCTGCTGGAGCCGGTCGACGTCTACTCCGAGGTCTTCGACCCCTACGAGCCCCGCAAGGCCCCCGTGCCGGCCCGGATCTCCGACGACCTCGCCGACGTCATCGCCGACCTGCGCCACGGCATGGTCCACTACCGCGCGGGCCGCATCACCGAGGCCCTGTGGTGGTGGCAGTTCTCCTACTTCTCCAACTGGGGCTCCACGGCGTCGGCGACGCTGCGCGCCCTGCACTCGGTCCTCGCCCACATCCGGCTGGACCAGCCCCTGGAGGAGCTGGACGGCCTCGACACCGACCAGTCCCCCCTGGGCGACGAGACGTTGGAGTTCGAGGCGGGCCGCGTGATGGCCCAGGAGATCGGCGGACAGCTGGGCGTGCGGCCCCACCCTTAGGGCCTGTCCCCGGTTTCCCGTCTGCCCCGCGACGCCCGGCACGGGTGCGCGAGGCGGACGGGCGGGCCCGCGAAGCGGTCGCCCCCGGGTGGAGGGGACGGCGTGTCAGAGGGGCACGGCCGTCCCCGTGACGCGGATCCCGCTGTCCCGTCCGGCCGGCACGAAGACCGTGAGGGTGCTCGGGCGGCCCATGTCGGCGCCCTGGTGGATCGTCAGCGTCGCGGGCGACGGGACGAGTCCGAGCTCGCGCAGGTATCCGCCGAAGGCGGCGGCCGCCGCGCCGGTGGCCGGGTCCTCGACGACCCCGCCGGGCGGGAACGGGTTGCGGGCGTGGAAGACGGTCGGGGACTCCCGCCACACCAGGTCGACGGTGGTCCAGTCCCGGCGGGCCATGAGGGCGGCCAGGGCGGGCATGTCGTAGTCGAGGGCGGCCAGCCGGCCGCGGTCGGCCGCGGCGACGACGGGATGCCGGGCCCCGGCGTAGGCGACGCGGGGCGGCAGGGCCGGGTCGAGCTCGTCGGCGGACCAGCGCAGCGCCGACAGCAGCGCCGCCAGATCGTCGTCGGCGAGGGGCTCGGTGTGCGGGGTGACGCTCACGAGGGTCGCCACCGTGCTGCCGTCGTCGGCCACGTCGGTGGTGACGGGGACCTTCCCGACGTTCGTGTGCAGGACCAGCGTGCCCGTCCCGTGCCGCTCGGCGTGGGCGACCGCCGTGGCGATCGTCGCGTGGCCGCAGAACGGCACCTCGGCGAGCGGGCTGAAGTACCGGACGGCCAGGCCGCCTTCGTCGGACGGCACGGCGAACGCCGTCTCGGAGTAGCCGACTTCGGCCGCCGTCGCCAGCATGGTCTTCTCGTCGATGCCGGTGGCGTCGAGCACCACGCCGGCGGGGTTGCCCCCGGCCGGGTCGGCGCTGAACGCGACATAGCGCAGAACCTCCATGGGGCGACCGTAGCGCAGCCGCTCGCGGGCCGTCCCGCCACCGGCTCCGGCCGAGAATTGGGAGGGTCTTAAACGTCCCCTGTACGGCAGCTGCACGGGCCCTAACCAGCCGGACGCGAGTCTTGAGTCATCCCAACAGCAGCAAGACGCACAGGAGTTGCGATGACCCGCAAGACCCGCATACGCGCCGCCCTCGTCACCGCCACCGCCGTCGTCACCGCGGCCACGGTGTCGGTCGGAGTCAGTGCGGCCGGCCCCGAGAAGCCCTCGAAGCCCAGCAAGAAGCAGATCGCCGCCCTGTTCGACGGCTGGAACGCCGCGCTGCAGACCCGTGACCCGCAGGTCGTGGCCGACCGCTACGCCAAGGACGCGGTCCTGCTGCCCACCCTCTCCAACAAGGTCCGCACCGACCGCGCCGGCATCGTGGACTACATGGAGCACTTCCTCCAGAACAAGCCGGTCGGCAAGAAGATCGAGACGCACATCAACGTCCTCGACGGCAACTCCGCCCTCGACAGCGGCGTGTACCAGTTCACGCTCACCGACCCCGCCACCGGCAAGAAGAACGTCGTCGAGGCCCGTTACACCTACGAGTACGAGAAGCGCGGCGGCAAGTGGCTGATCGTCAACCACCACTCGTCGGCGATGCCGGAGAGCTGACCGCCCCGGATCACCCCGCCCGCGGGGCCGCCCGGAGCGTGAAGCACACGCGCAGGCCGCCCCCGGGAGCGTCCTCGAGGCGGACCGTCCCGCCGTCGTCCGTCACCAGCTGTCTGACGACGGCGAGGCCGAGCCCGGACCCGGAGCGTCCGGTGAGGCCCTGACCGCGCCAGAAGCGGTCGAAGGCACGGGACTTCTCCGCGTCCGACATGCCCGGCCCCTCGTCCTCCACCGACATGAGCACTTCGCCCGCCGCGGACTCCAGCCGGACGGTGATCCCACCGCCGTCCGGCGACACCTCCAGGGCGTTCGAGAGCACGTTGTCCAGCACCTGGTCCAGGTGACCGGGGCTGGCCAGCACAGACGGCCGGCCGTCGACACCACTCCCCCTGAGCGCGATGGTGACTCCGCGCTCGTCGGCGGCCGGTCTCCACACCGTCAGCCGTTCGGTCACGATGTCCTTCAACGGCAGCGGCTCCGCAGCCGTCACCTTCGCCTCGGCGCGGGCCAGCACCAGCAGGCCGTTCACCAGCCGGCTCATGCGGACCACCTCCGCCGTGGCCTGCTCCACGTCCTCACGGACGAACTCGTCGTCCACCCCGTCCGCGATGTTGTCCAGCGACAGCCGCAGCGCCGTCAGCGGGGTCCGCAGCTGGTGCGAGGCGTCCGCGACGAAGATGCGCTGCGAGGCGACCAGGGTGTCCAGGCGCTCCGCGCCCTGGTTGAGGGTGCGCGCCAGGGTCTGGGTCTCCGGCGGTCCCGTCACCGGGGATCGCGCGGTGAGGTCGCCGTCGCTGAACCTGCTCGCCATCGAGTTGAGCGCGCGCAGCGGTGCGGTGATCCGGCGGGCCGCGTACGCGCCGATCGCGGCCGCCGCCCCGAGGACGAGGACGGCGAGCCCGGCGCGGAAGCCCCAGATGCTCCACAGCCGCCGGGTCATGTCCGAGGTGGAGTACACGATCCGCACGGCCGCCTCGCCCTGGGCGGGCACGGTGATCGTCAGCCGGTCGCCCCAGATGAAGTCCGAGCCCCAGTCGGTCGTCGGCTGGTCGTGCCGCACGGCCCGGGTCAGCGCCGGGCCCGGGGCGGGCGCCGGCAGGTCGGGGGTGCAGCTCTCGGTGGGGGTCACCTGGACGTCTCCGGGCGTCCCCTCGCCGTACGCCTCGGCCACCTCGGTCAGCGCTTCGCACGAGATGCGGTCGCCGTTGCCCAGCAGCAGCGCCATGGTGTCGGCCTCGCGCTTGACGGACAGCTCGGTGTCGTCGCGCAGCTGCTTGGTGAGCGTGAAGGCGACCGGCACCGTGAACAGCAGGATGGCGACCGCGACCAGCAGGATGTAGCTGCGGATGAGCTGGCGGTTCATGCGGACTCGGCGTCCTCGACGATCTCCAGCCGGAAGCCGACCCCGCGCACCGCCGCGATGGCCACCACCCCGGCGAACTTCCGCCGCAGCGCCGCCACGTGCACGTCCAGCGTCTTCGTGGGGCCGAACCAGTTCGCGTCCCAGACCGCTTCCATGATCTGTTCCCGCGACATCAGCGCCCCCGGCTCCTCGGTGAGGAAGGCGAGCAGGTCGTACTCCTTCGGCGCGAGCGGGATCTCCGCGCCGTCCACATGGACGCGGGCCGCCTTGCGGTCGATGGTCAGGCGCGCTCCGTAGCGGTCGACGGGGACCCCGGCGGCGGTGCGCGGCTGCACGCGCCGCATCACCGCGCGGATCCGGGCGATCACCTCGCGCACCCCGAACGGCTTGGACACGTAGTCGTCGGCGCCCAGCTCCAGTCCGACCACCCGGTCCGTCTCGTCGCTGCGGGCGCTGATCACGATGATCGGCACGCCTCCGCGCTCGCGCAGCGCCTTGCAGACGTCGAGGCCGTCGGTGTCGGGCAGCCCGAGGTCCAGCAGGACCACGTCGTAGGGACCGGGGTGGGCGAGGGCGGCGGCGCCGGTGCTCACCCAGTCGACCTCGAAGCCGTACCGCTTCAGTCCGCGTCGGAGCGACTCGGCGACCGGCTCGTCGTCTTCCACCAGGAGTACGTGCACGCTCGCACATTAGTCCTTGAAACTTAATTCACAGCTATCACCGGCGCGAGAGTGGGCAGGGACCACCACAGCGCCCGGCCGGCATCTCACCATGCGGTATCCCGGAGGTGGATTTCGGGCGCTCGTTAGACTGAGCCGACCGCAGTACAAGGGCGTATGTGCGGAAAGAGACAAACTGAGCGAGGAGCGCACGTGGGCCTTGTCGTGCAGAAGTACGGAGGCTCCTCCGTAGCCGATGCCGAGGGCATCAAGCGCGTCGCCAAGCGGATCGTGGAAGCGAAGAAGAACGGCCACCAGGTGGTCGTCGTCGTTTCCGCGATGGGCGACACGACGGACGAGCTGATCGATCTCGCCGAGCAGGTGTCACCGATGCCCAGCGGCCGGGAGTTCGACATGCTGCTGACCGCCGGAGAGCGGATCTCCATGGCCCTGCTGGCGATGGCGATCAAAAACCTGGGGCACAGCGCCCAGTCGTTCACCGGCAGCCAGGCAGGCGTCATCACCGACTCGGTCCACAACAAGGCCCGGATCATCGACGTCACGCCGGGCCGCATCCGGACGGCGCTGGACGAGGGCAACATCGCGATCGTCGCCGGGTTCCAGGGCGTCAGCCAGGACAAGAAGGACATCACCACGCTCGGGCGCGGCGGGTCCGACACCACGGCCGTCGCCCTCGCCGCCGCGCTCGACGCCGAGGTGTGCGAGATCTACACCGACGTGGACGGCGTGTTCACCGCCGACCCGCGTGTGGTGAAGAAGGCGCGGAAGATCGACTGGATCGCCTTCGAGGACATGCTGGAGCTCGCGGCCTCCGGCTCCAAGGTGCTGCTCCACCGCTGTGTGGAGTACGCCCGCCGCTACGACATCCCGATCCACGTCCGCTCGTCCTTCAGCGGGCACGAGGGCACGTGGGTCAGCAGTGCACCGATCGAGCAAGGGGACAAGCCGGTGGAGCAGGCCATCATCTCCGGTGTCGCGCACGACACCTCCGAGGCCAAGGTCACGGTCGTCGGCGTGCCGGACAAGCCGGGCGAGGCCGCCGCGATCTTCCGCACGATCTCCGACGCCGAGATCAACATCGACATGATCGTGCAGAACGTGTCCGCGGCCTCCACCGGGCTGACGGACATCTCCTTCACGCTGCCCAAGGCGGAGGGCCGCAAGGCCATCGACGCCCTGGAGAAGAACAAGTCCGGCATCGGCTTCGACTCGCTGCGCTACGACGACCAGATCGGCAAGATCTCCCTGGTCGGCGCGGGGATGAAGACCAACCCGGGCGTCACGGCCGACTTCTTCACGGCCCTGTCCGACGCGGGCGTCAACATCGAGCTCATCTCGACGTCCGAGATCCGCATCTCGGTCGTGACCCGCGCCGACGACGTCAACGAGGCCGTGCGCGCCGTGCACAGCGCCTTCGGACTCGACTCCGACAGCGACGAGGCCGTCGTCTACGGGGGCACCGGGCGTTGATCTCGGCAACGCGCCGACCGACGCTCGCGGTCGTGGGGGCGACCGGGGCGGTCGGCACGGTCATGCTGCGGATCCTGTCCCAGCGGGCCGACGTCTGGGGTGAGATCAGACTCGTCGCCTCGCCGCGCTCGGCCGGCCGCAAGCTGGCCGTGCGCGGCGAGGAGGTCGAGGTGCTGGCCCTGTCGGAGGAGGTCTTCGACGGGGTCGACGTCGCCATGTTCGACGTGCCCGACGAGGTCGCGGCGCAGTGGGCGCCCGTCGCCGCCGCCCGCGGCGCGGTCGTGGTGGACAACTCCGGCGCCTTCCGGATGGACCCGGAGGTGCCGCTGGTGGTGCCCGAGGTCAACGCGCACGCGGTGCGGGTCCGGCCGCGCGGGATCGTCGCCAACCCCAACTGCACCACCCTGTCGATGATCGTCGCCCTGGGCGCGCTGCACGCCGAGTACGGGCTGCGCGAGCTCGTGGCGTCCTCGTACCAGGCGGTCAGCGGGGCCGGCCGGGCCGGGGTGGAGACGCTGCGGGAGCAGATCGCCATGGTCGCCGGCACCGAGCTGGGCACCCACCCCGGCGACGTGCGGCGGGCCGTCGGCGACCGCACCGGGCCCTTCCCCGAGCCGGTGGCGCTGAACGTCGTCCCGTGGGCGGGGTCGCTGCGCGCGGACGGCTGGTCCTCCGAGGAGATGAAGGTGCGGGACGAGACCCGCAAGATCCTCGGCCTGCCCAAGCTGCCGGTGGCCGTGACCTGCGTCCGCGTGCCGGTCGTCACCGGGCACTCCGTCACCGTCCACGCCCGCTTCCAGGACGCGGTCACCGTCGAGGGCGCCCGCGAGATCATCGCGACGGCCCCCGGCGTCGTCCTCTTCGACAACCCGGCGGCGGGCGAGTTCCCCACCCCCGCCGACGTGGTCGGCACCGACCCGACCTGGGTGGGCCGGGTGCGGCGGGCCCTCGACGACCCGACGGCGCTGGAGCTGTTCGTGTGCGGGGACAACCTGCGCAAGGGGGCCGCGCTGAACACCGCCCAGATCGCGGAGCTGCTCGCGGCCGAGCTGTCCTGAGGCGGCGGAGCCGGCCTGCGGCACGGGCGTCGATCGCAGCCGCGCGCAATTGTAGGATCTTTCAAGCAATGTGAGCCGGTCGACGGTCCGAACCACTTGTATCGGCCACCTTGCGCATCCGAAGATTTCCTCCCCGCTCCGCGCAACCGTGCGCAGGGCGGGGAGCGTCTTTGCCGTCACCCTCAGGGGTGCGCAGACGTGTGAACGATCACAGCGTCCCCGGCGCGGTGGCCGCTTACGGGGACGCGTGGTCCGGGCGTGGGGACGCCCGTTCCTATGGGACACAGGGGAAGAGCGGGACACATGAGACGGGTACGCGTGACCTTGGCCGACGCGAACGTGACGCCGAACGCGTACAACCCCTCAGGGGGGACGTGCGTCCAACTGGCGTGGCAGAGGTACTCGAACTCCCTGTGGCGCCCCGCGGCGCGGCCCTGCGGCCGCCGCTCGGCGTCCTCCGCCCGCGTGCGTCCGGCACGGCCGGCGGCATGCCGGTGATCGCGCCCATGCCCGCAGCGCGGCCCACCCGCGTCCCCGGTCAGCGCGACGGCCTGGAAGAGGCCGAAGGCGCGGCGGTCGTCGGCACCACCGTCGACCACCTCACCGAGACCTACCGGGCGCACTACCGCTCGCTGCTCGGTCTCGCCGCCCTCCTCCTCGACGACACCGCCTCCTGCGAGGACGTCGTCCAGGAGGCCTTCATCCGCGTCCACTCCGCACGCAAACGCGTCCGCGAGCCCGAGAAGACCCTCGCCTACCTGCGCCAGACCGTCGTCAACCTCTCCCGCTCCGCGCTGCGCCGCCGCATCCTCGGCCTGAAGCTGCTGTCCAAGCCGATGCCGGACATGGCCAGCGCGGAGGAGGGCGCCTACGACCAGCTGGAGCGCGACTCGCTGATCAAGGCGATGAAGGGCCTGCAGCGCCGGCAGCGCGAGGTCCTCGTGCTGCGCTACTTCGCGGACATGACGGAGGCGCAGGTCGCCGAGACCCTCGGCATCTCCCTCGGCTCCGTCAAGGCGTACGGCTCGCGCGGCATCGCCGCCCTGCGCGTCGCCATGGAGGAGCCGGCGTGAGCGGGGGAGCCGAAGAGCGTGGACCCCACGGGGGCCACGACGAACAAGAGCGCGACGAGCCCCCCGCGCGGCGGCAGCCGACCGCCTCGCCGCGCACACACGAGCCGAAGCCATCGCACGCTGGGAACTCAACCGTGAACCACCACCTCGACGACCAGGGCCCCGAAGGGCTCGACTCGGACGAGCTGGCACTGCGCCGGATGCTCCACGACGTCGTCCAGGAGATGGAGCCGCGCGACGGCGCCCTGGACCACCTGCGGCGAGCCGTCCCCGTCCGCCGGGCCCGCAAGCGGCAGGCGGCCGTCGGCATGGCGGCCGCGGCCCTCTTCCTCGGCACCGCCGTCCCCGCCGTGCTCCATGTGTCGAACGCGGGCGGCTCCGACGCCAACCCTTCGATCGCCGGCCAGGCCTCACAGGCGCAGGGGGGCGCCGATCAGGGGAAGAACCCCGACGGCGGCTCCTCGGGCAAGGTCGGCGACTCCTCCGGCGGCACCGGTGAACAGGGCAAGGGCGGCGCCACCGACTCCGGCCAGGGCAAGGGCTCCTCGGGCACTGCCTCCAGCGGCGCCGGGCCCACCTTCTCGGCCCCGGCGACCGCGCCGCCCTGCACCCCGGCCCAGCTCGAGGGCGGCGCGCCCACCGTCGCCGTGCCCGACGCGGCGGGCATCGTGTACGGCGCCTTCCGCGTGCAGAACTCCTCCGCCGCCGGCTGCAGCGTCCGCGGCTCCGTCGCCCTGTCGTTCGACGTCCAGGGCGCCGCCGACGCCGCCAGGATCACCGTCGTGGAGCACGCCTCGGGCGACGCCGCGGCCGCCCTGCCCGACCCTTCCCTGTACGTTCCGCAGCTCACCCTCGCACCCGGCTCCGCCTACGAGGTGAAGTTCGCCTGGGCGCCCTCCGAGACCTGCCCCACCCCGGGCGGCTCCGGCGGCGACGGCGGCGGCTCCGCGTCCCCGTCGCCGACCCCCTCCGAACCGGCCGGCACCCCCGGCGACACGACCTCCGGCGCCTCGGCCCAGCTGTACACCGAGGACGGCACGGCCGGAGCCGCCGAAGGCAGCGTCGTCGTGTCCTACACGACCGGGGCCGGTGCGCCGACGCTCAAGGCGACGGTGCCGAACGCCTGCACCGGGACGATCTACCGGACGGGCGTGCTCGCCTCGTCCTGAACGGCCGGCGCGGCGACGTCCTCGGCAACGATCCCGAGGGCCGCGTCCCGGGCGAACTCCACCTCGCGGCGCAGCAGCCGGAACCACATGAAGACCACGAACCCGGCGAAGACGAACCACTCGCCGGTGTAGCCCAGGTTCTGGAAGGCCTTCAGGTCGAGCCCGCTGTTCGGGGCCGCGCTCACCGGCACCGTCGTCATCGGCGCGTCCGCCCGGGCGAGGGTGATCCAGGCGTCGTACAGGTCGTACGGCACCAGGTTGACCAGGGACGCGGCGCTGATCGCGGCGGTCTGCCCGGCCGGCAGGCCGCCCCGGGCGCTCACCCCGTTGTCGCCGGGCTGCTCGGAGGCCTGCAGCGCGCCGGTGACGGTGACCTCGCCGGCGGGCGCGGCCGGGGCCTTCGCGGCGTCGGCGGCGCCGGGCAGCCAGCCGCGCACCACGGGCAGCGCCTTTCCGGCGTCGGTGCGCAGCAGGGTCAGCACGTAGAAGCCGTCGCGGCCGTCCAGCTCCCGGCCCGGCACGAGCAGCTGGTCGCCGTAGCGTCCGCGGGCGGTGAGCTGCCTGCCGGAGGTCTCCTGGTCCACGGGAAGCAGCTCCGCCAGCGGACGCGCCGCCTCCGTGCGGGCCGAGGCGGCCTGCGCCTTCGCCTCGCGGTGACCGTCCACCCGCGACTCGAACCGGCTCAGCTGCCACGACCCCATGAACAGGCAGAAGGGGATGGCCAGCAGCACGAAGACGTTGATCCCCCACCAGCGGGGCGTCAGCAGGAACCGGTACACGCCGTCCACGGTACGGGGCGGACGCGGGCCCTCGCCGGGCGGGGGTGAGGCCCGAGGGTGCGAAACAGGTGGGAAGTCGGTGGGAAGTCCTGCACACGGTGACGACCGCGGCGTCTCATTGCCTGCGCGGACGGGCAATATGGGGCCATGACTGAGAGCAACGGGTCCGACGCACCCGAGCCGTACGAGGAGACGCCGGCCTGGGAGCAGCGGTTCCGCGCCGCGCGCGTCTCCCTGCCCGACTGGGCCGAGGACGCCCCCGACCACTCCCTTTTCGTGTCGAACGCGACCGGGACCTACGAGCTGTACGCCTGGGACCGCGCCACGGGCGAACAGCGCCAGGTGACCAACCGGGCCAACGGCACGACGGACGGCGTGCTCTCCCCGGACGGCGCGTGGATCTGGTGGTTCGACGACAAGGACGGCGACGAGTTCGGCGTCTGGCGCCGTCAGCGCTTCGAGGGCGGCGAGGACGAACTGGCCGCGCCGGGCCTGGACGCCTCCTACCCGGCCGGCCTGGCCCTCGGCCGCGACGGCCGCACGGCGGTCGTCGGGCGCTCCACGGACGAGGAGGGCACCACGATCCATGTCGCACGGGTCGGCGAGCCCCCCTTCGAGCTGTACCGCCACCGTGAGTCGGCGGGCGTCGGCGACCTCTCCCACGACGGCTCGCTGATCGCCCTGGAGCACACCGAGCACGGCGACGCGATGCACTCGGCGCTGCGCGTCCTGCGCCCGGACGGCGCCACGGTCGCCGAGCTGGACGACACCCGGGGCGGCGCCGAGGAGCTGGGCCTGGAGGTGCTGGGCTTCGCGCCGGTCGACGGCGACACCCGGCTGCTGATCGGCCACCAGCGCCGCGGCCGCTGGGAGCCCCTGGTCTGGGACGTGGCCACCGGTTCGCAGACGGACCTGGCCCTGGACCTGCCGGGCGACGTCAGCGCCGAGTGGTATCCCGACGGCTCGGGCCTGCTCGTCGCGCACAGCTTCGAGGCGCGCAGCGAGCTGTTCCGCTACGACCTGGCGAGCGCGCGGCTGGAGCGGATCCCGACCCCGCCCGGCACCGTCTCCGGGGCGACCGCCCGGCCGGACGGCAGCGTGGAGTACCTGTGGTCGTCGGCCGCGCAGCCGCCGGCCGTGCGCTCCACCGCCGGCGGCGTGGTCCTCGACCCGCCGGGCGCGAAGTCCCCGGGCTCGGTCCCGGTGCGGGACGTGTGGGTGGAGGGCCCCGGCGGCCGCATCCACGCCCTGGTGCAGCAGCCCGCCGGCGCGGAGGGCCCGCTGCCCACCGTCTTCGACATCCACGGCGGCCCGACCTGGCACGACAGCGACGCCTTCGCGGCCGCGCCGGCCGCCTGGGTGGACCACGGCTACGCGGTCGTGCGGATCAACTACCGCGGCTCCACGGGATACGGCCGGGCCTGGACGGACGCCCTGAAGCACCGGGTGGGCCTGATCGAGCTGGAGGACATCGAGGCGGTGCGGGAGTGGGCGGTGGGCTCGGGCCTGGCCGACCCCTCCCGGCTGATCCTCACCGGCGGGTCCTGGGGCGGCTACCTCACCCTGCTGGGTCTCGGCGTCCAGCCGGACGCGTGGACGCTGGGCATCGCGGCCGTCCCCGTCGCCGACTACGTCACGGCCTACCACGACGAGATGGAAGCCCTGAAGGCGATGGACCGCACGCTGCTCGGCGGCACCCCGGAGGAGGTCCCGGAACGCTTCGAGGCCTCGTCCCCGCTGACGTACGTCGACAAGGTGCGGGCCCCCGTCTACATCTCGGCCGGCGTGAACGACCCCCGCTGCCCCATCCGCCAGATCGACAACTACGTCGAGCGCCTCAAGGCCCGCGGAGCGGTGCACGAGGTGTACCGCTACGACGCCGGCCACGGCTCCCTGGTCGTCGACGAGCGCATCAAACAGGTACGCCTGGAACTGGAGTTCGCCGAAACCCACCTACGCTGACCACCCCCAGCCCCGGCCTTGAACCGAGCCTGAAATTCAGCCCCGGCGTTGAATCGAGCCTGAAATTCAGCCTCTCCGGCGTCTGAGGAGCGGGGGCCCGGGGGCGGAGCC